>CAZICR010000202.1:0-5977 GCA_964537795.1 uncultured Cellvibrionaceae bacterium
TTAGAAGCACAAGCGAATTTTAAATTAGTCTTCATCAAAGACCCTGAAGTAAAAGCGGTTGCGGGAGTCCGTATTTCTGAGTGGCTGTACTCTGGCCAGTATTTAGAAATTGAAGACTTAATTACTACGCAAACTGAACGTTCAAAGGGTTATGGTGGAGCATTGTTTGATTGGCTGCTTCAATACGCAGAAAGCAAACAATGCAAGCAGTTACGGTTAGTTTCTGGCGTTGCACGTGAATCGGCTCATCGCTTTTATTTAAAAAAGGGCATGGTTTTTGAGGCGAAATATTTTTCTATTAATATTTAATGCCAAGAACCAAATCACATAACATGAAGTGATCGCTGACAATCTGTTGTTGATTTCAGCGCAACAACATCCATCGTTGATTCAAATAAAGTTCAAGCGGGCGATATTGGATTTTGTAATTCATTTTGCCGCAATTTTTTATCCAATAACCTAAATACACATAATCCAAACCCATTTGGCGGGTTTTTTCAATTTGCGACAGCACAGAAAATTTTCCCAAGCTGCGCCATTCATGTTCGGGTGAATAAAAGGTATAAACCGCAGAAAGCCCGTCTTGTAATTGATCGCAGACTGAAAGTGCAATTAACTCACCCCGCAAACGAAATTCCAGATAACGCGTTAATCCCCATTCACTGGTGAGGAAATTTTGATATTGCTCCCTTGAGGGTGGATGCATATCGCCGTCAGCATGGCGGACTTCGATATACCGGGCATAAAGTTGATAGTGTTCATCTGTATCTATGCTATCCGTCAGATGCAAACTTAAATCGCTATTTTGATTCCAACACCGGCGCTGACTTCGATTGGGTACAAATGTTTTAACAGGGATCCGGCAGGAAACACAGGCTGAACAGCTTTTGCATTGTGGGCGGTATAAATGCGCACCGCTGCGACGAAAACCCATTTGTGATAATCGTGTATAAAGTTCGGCATCTATGGGGGCTTGTGGATCGACAAATACGGTCGTTGCTTCCAACCCTTCGAGGTAACTGCAAGGGTGCGGATGCGTCGCAAAAAGTTTGAGTGTGGAAAGATCAGTCATCTTGCCTGCCCAAGTGAAGTGTAATTCCAATGACTGGGTATCTGGGCAAAGTCTATCAGTATTTGTTGGAATTCGGCACGCGGAATTTCAACAGCACCCAAACTAAATAGGTGGGGATTGGCGACTTGAGCATCAATTATCATGAATCCCCAGGCAGAAAGTTGTTTGGCCAAAGTGACAAATCCAACCTTTGACGCATTGTCCGCCCGGCTAAACATGGACTCACCAAAAAATATTTTCCCCAGAGCCATGCCATAAAGCCCGCCTACCAATTCATTGCCTTGCCAAACTTCTACAGAGTGCGCGTAACCCAAACGATGCATCTCAGAATAAGCACAAATAATGTCATCACTTATCCAGGTACCGTCGGCATAAACACGAGGTTGCGAGCAAGCGGCTATCACATCAGAAAAACATTGATCGAAGGTAACGCGATAAATTCCGCATCGGATTATTTTTTGCAAACTGCGCGAGACATGAACTTTGTCAGGATAAAAAATAGTACGCGGATTTGGGCTCCACCACAGAATAGGATCTTCAGGATTAAACCAGGGAAATATCCCTTTTTGGTAAGCCATCAAAATGCGTTCCGGACGCAAATCACCACCAACGGCCAATAATCCATTGGGCTCGTCCAATGCCAATGAGGGATCGGGGAAAGGTTCGAGTTTGTGGGGGGAAAGTTTGGTTAGCATAGTTGCCCTCACCCTGCCCTCTCCCAGAGGGAGAGGGTTCTTGTCCTCCGCATCTGGATCTGTTCCCTCTCCCTCAGGGAGAGGGCTAGGGTGAGGGCAAGTTGTTCTACTGATATTCCTTATAAGATTTTTCTTCAATCAATTCCGAACCAAAGGCCAGGTTGATATCTTTTTTCACTTTTGCACGCTTATCGTTAGTGACATAAACAGCGCGTGCCAACTGAATAAATTTATCGCTGAAATCTTTTGCGTATTCGCAGTCGCGAATATCGTCTTCAATGATCCACAATTCCTGATTGATATCTCTCAGGCTTTTTTTCAAAGGTGATAATTTTGCTTTGCCGGCGGCGTCCAATAGTTGATTCACTTTGGCATCCAGAATTGCAAGTTCGTGGCTAACATTTTTTAATTTGGCGGGATCACTAATATTGGCGACTTTGATTTCCAAAATGGTAATTTTGTCGATAAGTTCACCAAGGGATATTGGAGCTTGAATCAGCATAGTAACGCTCTTCTAGTGGGTAAAATTAACAGCAGCGGATTCTAGCAAACATTTAGCTTTTTCCGCACGCACGATTTGCCGGAACGGCAATATCCATGAGTTTTGGGTTAGGTAGTTTTAAATTCGTCATCAAATCCACATACGCAGCCATATCCGCCACTTGCAAACGAGGATTATGTTGTCTTTCTTCAGCGATTGAACTCACCGTCCAGCCTTTGTAATCGTGTCCTGGGTAAACCCAGGTAGATTCAGGCAGAGACAATAAGCGTTGCAAACTCTGATATTGATCAGCTGCATCGCCATTTTGAAAATCCGTACGACCGGTTCCGCGTATCAATAAGGTATCGCCTGTAAACACATAGGTTTGTTCATGATGTTGCAATAAAAAACTGTAAGAATCATCTGTGTGACCAGGGGTATGCCATGCGGTCAAGCGTAATTCGCCAATTTGAAATTGATCTCCGTCCTTCATGGATTGCGATACACAAGCCGAATGCGCTTCTTCGCCCAACAAAGTGCGCGCTCCGGTTTGTTGACGCAAATCACCCGCAGCGGTGATGTGATCTGCGTGGGTGTGAGTATCCAACACATATTTCAAGCGCAAATTTAATTCTTTGAGTAATCGCAAATAATGCTCTGTCTCACATTTTACTGTGTCTATCAACACTGCTTCGCGTGTTTTTTCACAGCCAATTAAATAAGTGTATGTGCTGGATTCACGTTCGAATAATTGACGAAAAATCATATTCACCTCTCGATAATAAAATGAAACAACATCAACACGCTGACAATTAACAAACTCACCGCAAACAATTTTTGCAATAAAGCATTCGCTAATTTGTGTCCCAATTTCTGACCCACAATCATCCCACCTACACCGCCTGCGGTTACCCACACCAGCAAAGACCAATCCAGGGTGTCCGACATCAACAAATGACTCACAAAACCTGAAGCGCTAATCAGCGTAATAATTAATAACGATGTACTGACTGCTTGCGCCATACTCACTGCACTCAACATCAGCAACAAGGGAACAATTAAAAAGCCGCCACCCACACCAAATAAACCTGATAGCAGCCCAACCAAAGCACCACCAAGGATCAGCCCTGAAACACAACGTGGTCGCAATAAAAATTGACCTGCGGGATTTAATTTGCACAACAACTCCGGCGAGGGTGTATCAGCAAACTGCCCTGCCCTAATCACGCGGGCCAAATCAGGTTGTGCAATTGCCATCCACCACATACGCAAAGCAATAATCGCTGCTAACAAACTAAATCCACTCACCAAAATCAATTCGGATATTTGCAAACTCAGCCATTTACCCAATGGGGCTGTCAGCATACCGGTCACCGCTAAAATTGCACCGGGAACCCATAAAACACTTGCTGATGCTGTGGCACTATTTTTTCTAAATCGATTTACGACGCTGGCATAAAAAGTACTGGCAAACACTGCACCTAACGAAATTCCCATTGCATCAGTTAATGAAAGATTTCCAAAGGTGATCAATAAAGGCACCGCAAAAATAGATCCGCCTGCCCCCGTCAACCCCAGCACTAAACCTATAACTATGCCAACGCCGATTAATAACAACATAACTATTTATTCCACGGCATACGCGCGATTAACATGCCCATCATGCAAGTATCCGTTATGCCCGCAAACATTAATCCAGCACCGACAAATCCAGAGAGATAGAAAAAATAACTATTTAAACTAAATCCCAATACCACCCCCAACAAGGCCAAAAAACCCGCTGCAATACGCACTTGTCTTTCCAACGACATAACGGATTTTCCAGAAGTTTGCACAGGAATATTGGCGGCTTTGATGGCATTCATGCCACCTTCAATAATGCAAAGTCCATTCGCACATTGACCTTGTAATTGTTGCACTGCCATTTCGGCACGTTTACCACTTTGACACAAAATATGAATCTCACCGGATGTCTTTCCACGCTTATGCAATTCATTCGCAAGACGCTCGGGTGTTAATTCATGCAAAGGAATATGCAACGAATTGGCTAGGGATTCAGTCGCTACTTCCGCTGCGGTACGCACATCCACAATACACAAATCAACAGGCTTATCAGCAAACAAATCCACTGGGTGTATACGTTGAATAGTCATAATACTTCTCGCTTTTTTCGTTAAGGACAATAGATGGATTGCAAGACTGCAATGATTTTTTTCGCTTCATCACCCAATAAAGAGTAATAAACCGTTTGCGCTTCTTTTCGAGTACTGACCAATCCCGCTTCACGCAAACCCGCCAAATGTTGCGATAAAGCAGACTGGCTTAGAGGTACTTTTTCGTTGAGTTCCCCAACAGACAATTCACCTGCAATCAAAGTACACATAATCATTAAACGGTTTTCGTTAGCTAAAGCCTTAAGCAGAGCTGCTGCGTCTTGCGCATGAACCTTCATCTCGTTAAGGTTTTGAAGATTGACTTTGGGTTGTTTCATAGAGCTAATCTCTCACTGGGTTAACCCATTATATTAGATATTATTAATTTAGCAATTACTAATTTAGTGATTGTGATTATAAAGGAGATGAGGGTTATGCCTGACAAAGGCATATCCACAGGATAGTTAATAAGGGATTAGCAAAAGCGCAACAGACCTTAAAAGCACAATAGGCTATCAAAAACTTAATGAGTCCTTGAGATCCAATGCCTGCCGGCGGGAAATATCGATCGATCCATGATAGACCCAAAAGTGTTGATTGCGAGGAAAGAAATTAACATTCATTGATTACGCCCAGGTTCTAAGTGCAAATAATCCATAATAGAACAAGTGAGCTGACATCAATAAATTCAATAACGTATAAAAAATGGAATAACACAATATGCCAAGAGATACTGATGAATATTGATAAGTAAAAAATTTAATGACACTCCACAGTGTGATGACAGGATAAGCAATACTCAATACAAAAAGGATCGCAGACAATACCGAGAGGCTGCCATAGGCTTGTAATGCAAAACTTACGAGTGACATACTGATCAAAAATCCAATAAATACCCAACCTGAAATCAACGGCCACAAACGCATCCAGGCACTGGAATCAAAAGGAAGTTTATTCACCATTCTTTTACCACCCCATATCATTACCGCAATTAAACTACCCAAAGTGGTTAAGATCAGCAGTATATAAAGCCCCAAGATACCGAACACTTGGAATGCGGATACTGGCTTGTATAAATCCGTACTGACCTGCACCAGATCACCTTCAAGTGGATCAACAACCAAGGCGATAGAAGGCAAGCCTGTCCAATGATCTATCAAATAATTCTCATTAATTGCATAGTCTTTGCTTTCCCATCCACCGAATAGAGGACTGCGAAATAAATGTTTATCATCCGTTCGAAATTTCATCACACCAACAGTCGCAATCATAAAGCGTGACATTTGATTGCGATAGTTTATGGGAGCATAGTAACCATTTAGTGTTTTGAATTTTTCAGGTAAGGCAATCGCTTCAGGCTTAACCACTTGATAATCTTTTGTTAAAAATCCGCGAATGGTTTTGGATATCTCATCCAACGCAAATCCGTTACCTGCATTAATCATCACGACATATCCAGATTGCAGTTGGTTGTTGTAACTAAGCTCCGTTAAACCGCCAAATACACCGCCATTGTGTCCGCGAAACGCAAGATTAAAATCGTTGTAACCCGTGCTGTAATTAGCCAATCCATAAC
>CAZICR010000203.1:0-5974 GCA_964537795.1 uncultured Cellvibrionaceae bacterium
CTGTGGTCATCACTGGCATGCAACAAGGTGGTCAATTAACCACCACTACCGAAGTGGAAAACTGGCCAGGGGGTGTACATGACCTGCAAGGGCCGGATTTGATGGTGCAAATGCAAGAGCACGCCGAGCGCTTCAACACCGAGATTATTTTTGATCACATCCATGAAACGCATTTGAGCGAAAAGCCTATACGTTTGGTGGGTAACAATACCTATACCTGTGATGCCTTGATTATCGCGACAGGTGCGTCAGCGCAATATTTGGGATTGCCATCAGAACAAGCGTTTATGGGACGTGGGGTGAGTGCTTGCGCAACCTGTGACGGATTTTTCTACAAAGATCAAAAAGTCGCCGTAATCGGTGGTGGTAATACAGCGGTTGAAGAAGCTTTGTATTTATCCAACATCGCCAGTCATGTCACCCTGATTCACCGCCGTGACAAATTAAAATCGGAAAAGATTTTGCAAGATAAACTGTTTGCCAAAGCCGCAAACGGCAATGTTACCTTGTTATGGAATCATCAATTAGACGAAGTTGTTGGCGACAAAGGTGTCACTGGTTTGAAGTTGAAAAGCACCGTCGATGGCAGCAGTAAACAAATTGATATTTCCGGCTTGTTTGTCGCCATCGGCCATAAACCCAACACCGATATTTTTGCTGGCCAACTCGATATGAAAGACGGCTATATCATAGTGAAAAGCGGATTGCAGGGTAATGCAACGGCAACCAATATTCCCGGTGTGTTTGCAGCCGGTGATGTAGCGGATCATGTTTATCGCCAAGCGATTACGTCATCAGGTGCGGGTTGTATGGCGGCACTGGATGCAGAAAAATATCTCGACGATTTAGTTTGATGATTTCAGTTGAGCTGGTAATCGCCAAATGAAAGTCCTGCTCATAAAAATGTCCTCAATGGGGGACATTTTTCATACTTTTCCAGCTGTCTCTGATTTACTGAAATTTCGGCCCGATATTGAATTGCATTGGGTTGTTGAAGAAGGCTTTGCTGAAATTGTTGCATGGCATCCCGGTGTTAAACGGATTATTCCTATCGCTTTGCGGCGATGGATCACAATGCGTAACAAAATCGCCTGGCAAGAATTTAAACAATGGAAATCAGAACTGAATAAAACCCAGTATGACTTGGTGATTGATGCTCAGGGTTTATTTAAAAGTTTAGTCATCGCCAAATCCAGCAAATCAGATAACATTCAAGGCTTCGATAAAAAATCGGCGCGCGAGTCCTGGGTCAGTTTTTTTTATCATCAAGGTTATTTTGTCGATAAGAATTTGCACGCCGTACAACGTACTCGTCAGCTTCTAAGTAAAATTGGTCAATACCAAATGGATAGATTTTTCACTTTTGGTATTCAGAAATATTTTGCTCCTATCGAAAAAAAAACAAAACAATTAATTTTTATCGTCGGTACCAGTTGGAGTACAAAACTCTGGGCGGCTGAACAATGGAAACAATTAACGAAAACTGCACTGGCAGCAGGCTTTCAGGTTGAAATCATTTGGGGCAGCGAAAGCGAAAAAGCGCTGGCCGATGACATAATGCAAACATGCCCCGGTGCGACCCGCCCTTGCGAACGAATGAGCATCACCGCTGTTGCAAAAAAATTGGTATCTGCGTCTGCTGTTGTAGGTTTGGATACAGGCTTTTCCCATCTTGCGGGCGCGCTGGAAATTCCTACCATCGCACTTTACGGAGCAACATCTCCAATAAAAGTTGGATTAATCGGTGAACATACGCACAATCTACAACTGGATAATCCACTGGATTGTATGCCTTGTCACAAACGACAATGTAAATTGTTGCCAGAAAAATCAACTGATTGCCCACCTTGCATGGCAAAAATTGAAGCTGAAAATGTTTGGCTATTATTGATGAAGAAATATTCTGATTACTGAGAAGTTTATTATGCAACCAAAATCAATAGGTGTTGTCATTACAACTTACAATCAGCCACAGTGGCTGCATAAAACACTGACGGGATATGAAGCGCAAGATGATATAAATTTTCAAGTGCTGATTGCAGATGACGGATCAAAACAACCCACGAGGGATGTAATCCAACATTTTATCGCGCGCGGTAAATTGCAGATTCAACATATTTGGCACCCTGACAACGGTTTTCAAAAATGCCAGATCTTAAATAAAACTATTAGCCAAACGACTTGTGATTATTTGATTTTTACCGACGGTGATTGTATTCCCGAACCGGGGTTTATTCGAAAACATAAAGCATTAGCAGCACCCGGTTATTTTCTTTCAGGTGGCTACGTTAAATTAACAACACCCGTTTCTCAGGCAATTTCAGATTCCGATATTGCCGCGGGTATTATTTTTGACATGAAATGGTTAAAACAAAAAGGTCAACCCGCTAGTCACAAACTATGGAAACTCATCAACAATCATTTTATTAAACAATGTTTAAATTTTCTTACTCCCACAAAAGCGACCTGGAATGGCATGAACAGCTCAACCTGGACAAAAGACATTATCGCTTGCAATGGATTCAATGAAGACATGCAGTACGGTGGACTTGATCGTGAATTGGGTGAGCGATTATTAAATTTGGGATTAAAGGGAAAGCAAGTTCGCTACAGTGTCAATTGCTTGCATCTGGATCATCCACGCGCTTATGACAACCCGGAAACCTGGAAAAAAAATTATGCCATTCGGAATGAAGTCAAAAAGACAGGGCGGTATTGGGTTGAGAATGGAATTCAGAAACAATAGTATGTGTATAAACGCTAAAATTATTTAATGTAGACCAAATGAACATTGGTTAGATAAGCTAAAATCAGAGCCGCAGATCTACCAGTAATCCGGCATATTAATTACAACTGTACCACCTCAAGAGACTTTCATGATTCCCAAAATTATTCATTATGTATGGGTAGGAAACCAAGAAAAATCCGAACTAATACTAAAGTGTATAGAGAGCTGGAAGAAAATGCTCCCCGATTATGAAATAATCGAATGGAACAATGAAAAATTTTTTTCTATAAAAAATAAATATTCTGAGGAAGCTTTTAACAATAAAAAGTGGGCATTTGTATCGGACTATATACGCCTATATGCCCTTTACAATTATGGCGGAATTTACCTTGATACTGATGTTGAAATAACGGAAAAACTCGACAAATTCTTAGGTCATGACTTCTTTTCAGGTCATGAAAATTACCATGGAAAATACTCACCCATCACCGCATTAATGGGATCCCAGAAGAAAAATTCTATAATAAAAGATTTGCTAGATCATTATAGCAATGAGAGCTTCGAAACAAAAAAAGGACTCAATATGCAAAGCAATACATCCAGAATAAGCAATTATTTTGTTGAAAAATTTAAAATTTCCCGGTCCTTTGATGGAAGAGCACAAATAATTTTGCAAGAAAACTCAGTAATTTATCCTTCAGCATATTTTTGCACTCCGGAAGACAACAGCGAAAACTATGCAATACATCATTTTAACGGATCTTGGGTTGATGGCTTCTCAAGAAGAAACAAGCTTATATTTTTCAATAAATATATTATTGCCCGTTTCAAAAAAAATGAAAGGACGAAATCGTCCGTACTGCCAATACTGCATAATGAAAAGCTTCTGTTTTGCATAAAGGTATCCAAAAGAAAATCATTTGGACTAATAGAAAAACTCTGATTAAAAATTAAGGCTGAATCAATCGCCATGACCATAGCTATCAACTAAAAAATTGACGATTCTTGTAGCTGCTTTACCATCACCATAGGGATTGTGGGCTTGACTTATCTGTGAATAATAATCTTGATCATCAAGCAATTTCTGCACAGAAGAAACTATGTTTTCGACAGACGTCCCTACCAATTTAACTGTGCCAGCATCTATAGCTTCAGGTCGCTCAGAAATGTCGCGCATTACCAGTACCGGTTTACCCAACGAAGGTGCCTCCTCTTGAATCCCACCTGAATCAGTTAAAATAACAGCGCTGATTTCCATTAAATAGACAAAAGGCAAATAATCTAATGGCTCTATAAGATGAATATTTGAATTATCTTTCAAAAGACGATTAACAGGTTCCCTTACATTGGGATTTAAATGCACAGGGTATACAATGTGAACTTGGGGATTATTTGTCGCTATACTTAACAACGCTTCGCAAATTCTATCGAACCCGCCGCCAAAACTTTCTCGCCTATGCCCCGTCACCAAAATAATGGGTGCATTTTCTGGCAAAAATGAGAATTTATCCTGTAGATTTGCCTTAATGTTCATGTCGCCTCTGATCACATCCAATGTACTAAGCAGTGCATCAATGACCGTGTTTCCCGTAACCATAATTTTGTTTGCCGATATATTCTCTTTCAACAAATTATCTTCAGCACTCCGCGTTGGAGCAAAATGCCACCGAGCTAACACACTAATCAATTTTCGATTAGCTTCTTCAGGCCAAGGTGAAAGTATGTTTTGCGTTCTTAACCCAGCCTCTACATGGCCAACTTCAATTTTTTCATAAAAAGCTGCAAGCGTAGCCGCAAATGCAGTCGTCGTATCACCGTGCACCAAAACCAAATCAGGTCTATCTTGAAGAAGTATGGGGTTTAAACCTTTTATAATATCGCTAGTAATGTCTGTGAGTGTTTGACCTTGTTTCATGACTTTCAAATCATAATCGGGCCTAATTGAAAACAACTCAAGCACTTGATCCAACATCTCTCTATGTTGGCCAGTTACACAGACTTTTGAAATAAAATATTTATGTTTAGCTAAAATATTTACAAGTGGTGCCATCTTAATGGCCTCAGGACGAGTTCCAAAAACAGACAGCACCTTAATTACTTTATTCACCATGTTGTTCGACCGATAGTAAAGTGAACCCCCCTAAGTCCAGACAAAAATCTGCCTAGTTTAAGATAGTCTCTTTTTGTTCCGCAGCTGCTTGGCGCTGCCCCAGTTTTTCCGAGGCGGATTGTTTCTCCTTATCGCCGAATTTATCCACAATTTTTGCACCGCCCGTTGCATTTTTATACACACTGCTGTGAGTTTTGTAACTCAGCGATTGATGCGTCGCTCATTATTGTAAAACATAAAATATTGCGGCAGCGGAAAAAATCAAGATGAGTATTCGTACAAAAGTAGAACATTTGTTTTTTTATATCAAGCAGATGTTTGGTTACAGCAAAGTTCGTTATCGTGGATTGGAGAAAAATACCAATCGTTTGTACGCGTTGGCAGGGTTGACGACGAATGAAACGATTGTTAACTCCCTAGCGGGACTCCGTCTGAAATTTGCCGATTGCGCAAATTTCAGACGGAAGATGATGCAGAAAGCAGTAATTTTATCGAAAGTTCTGATTTACTTTTTGATTCAGATTTTTTTTAGGTTTAAACTGAATTTATCAGAGATTCCTTAGTTAAAAATTTACAATTGGCGCCATCTTAATTGGCTAACGGATTTTGCTTTCTATACTCCACGGGGCCGTGCAGCTGTATCAAATTTCCATTATGCTCTCTTATATCAATTGTTTGAGCTCTGTTGTTGTCAATTCTATCCCAGCATGTTTTCCCTGCCGGCATTTCTTCGCCTAAACATAAATCTCGTCTGTATACCCATATATCACCATTCTTGTGTAACTGGTAAAGAACTCCTGAAGCGACAACAATTTCAACAGTCCTGCTGCGGCTGTCATCAATTTTTTTCCAAGCTCTATTGGTATACGCAAACACCCTGCCATTGTCATGCAGCTGATAGAGTAACCCGTTCCCCGCAGCTATTTGTGCAGTTTGTCGGAAGTTATCTATTAACTGCCAAGAGTTACCAAATATTGTACGATACGTCGGAGTACCGGGAGGAAAAGGCCCTAGACCTACGTTTCGTCCCAAAGATTCCCATATTTCAGGCGCAGCTCCGCCAGGAGGGAATTCAAGCGAATACGGGGGGATAGATCTTGGAGGTAGACTAAGAAAGGTACTATCCAAACCTGAGG
>CAZICR010000204.1:0-3091 GCA_964537795.1 uncultured Cellvibrionaceae bacterium
AACCACGCACATTGTTAAACCATTTAACTGTGCCTTTTTCACGATTGGACATAAAATCACCTCAACAACTGGATGTTATTTTTATTACGCTTATCAAGTCATCCAATGAAGGCCAAAAGCTATGGCGAATCCTGCAAATACCAAGTTACCACCAGTGTTACATTTGCGTGACGGGAATGTTAACAAATCAAAACACTAAATACCAATTGACCATTTAGTCTGTACATGATGCGAGTCACATTACCTTCATTTAAGATTTTTTCGCCTCTCCTGATAGGCAAAATAATCCGGTATTAATCTTTCACAGGCTGTTGAAAATAATGGTGAGGTCACTAAAAAATCTGCAGATATTGCATTGCAGGCAACAGGAATATTCCAGACCGCAGCAATTCGCAATAACGCTTTTACATCAGGGTCATGCGGCATAGGTTCAAATGGATCCCAAAAGAAGATCAGCAGATCAACTTTTCCTTCTGTGATTAATGCGCCAACTTGCTGATCACCACCCAGTGGTCCGGAAATTAATTTTTGAATCGGCAGACCCAATTCTCGTTCTATCAAACTTCCTGTTGTACCGGTTGCAACCAATTTATGTTGAAGCAACTTCTCTTTGTGGGTTTGACACCAGAACAATAATTCTTGTTTCTTATTGTCGTGAGCAATCAAGGCAATGGACTTATCTTTGGCAAGTGATACTTTTTTAAATTCCATCGATTTTTTCCTGGTAAAAACAAAAACCCCGCATTGCGGGGTTTTTCATTAGTGACTCAATTCCAATAACAATTTATTTAAACGTTGCACATAAGCTGCTGGATTTTGCAGCTGTGCCCCTTCAGCCAAATTCGCCTGATCAAACAAAATATGTGCAAGATCGCTGAATCGGTTTTCGTTGGATTCCGCTTCCAGTTTTACCACCAATGGATGTTCAGGATTCAATTCAAATATAGGTTTTGAATCAGGCGCTTTTTGTCCGGCCGCTTCCAGAATACGTCGCATCTGAGCGCCCATATCGTGTTCTCCCACTACGACACATGCAGGCGAATCAGTTAAGCGATGCGTAATACGTACTTCAGATACTTCAGAGCCCAATGCAGCTTTTACGCGATCCAGCAGTGGCTTTTTCGCTTCAGCAATTTTTTCTTGTGCTTGCTTTTCTTCTTCTGAATCCAATTTACCAAGATCCAACTGGCCTTTGCCCACATCCTGGAAAGATTTGCCTTCATATTCAAACAAATGACTCATCAGCCATTCGTCAACACGATCACTCAGTAACAACACTTCAATGCCTTTTTTACGGAAGACTTCGAGATGTGGGCTGCTTTTGGCAGTGTTGTAGTTTTCGGCAACAGTAAAATAAATTTTTTCCTGACCTTCTTTCATACGGGCAATGTAATCATCCAGTGATTGCAATTGTTCTTCAGTGTCAGCATGAGTTGATGCAAAACGTAACAGTTTGGCAATTTTTTCACGATTGGTGAAATCCTCTGCCGGACCTTCTTTCAATACTTGTCCAAATTCTTTCCAGAATCTGCTGTATTTGTCAGTTTCACCTGTCGCCATTTTGCTCAGCATGTCCAACACACGTTTGGTTAATGCGGAACGCATAGCGTCAATATTGGGATCCTTTTGCAAAATTTCACGCGAAACGTTCAAACTAAGATCATTGGAATCCACTACACCTTTGATAAAACGCAAATACAAAGGCAAGAATTGTTCTGCATCATCCATAATAAAAGTACGTTGCACATAAAGTTTTAATCCACGAGATGCATCGCGATTGTATAAATCGAAAGGCGCTTTCGCAGGAATAAACAATAGGCTGGTGTAATCCAGATTACCTTCTACACGATTATGGCTCCAGCTCAATGGTTCGGTGTAATCGTGTGATACATGTTTGTAAAACTCTTTGTATTCTTCTTCAGTTACCTCACTGCGTGAACGAGTCCAAAGTGCTGTTGCAGTGTTGACCACTTCGTCTTCGATCACATCTTTTTTATCTTCTTCATACTGCTCTTTCAACATTACAACCGGAATCGCAATATGATCAGAATATTTTTTGATGATATTGCGTAAGCGCCAGCCATCAGCAAATTCCAACGCATCTTCTTTCAAATGCAATTCAACTTGCATGCCACGCGAGGCTTTTTCGACGGTTTCTACGGTAAATTCTGCTTCACCAGTACATTCCCAACGAACCGCTTCACTGGCCGGTGTGCCTGCGCGACGTGTGGTGACAACAACTTTATCCGCCACAATAAATGCAGAATAAAAGCCCACACCAAATTGACCAATTAATTGCGAATCTTTTTTCTGATCGCCGCTGAGCTTTTGTAAAAATTGTGCGGTACCGGATTTGGCAATAGTACCCAGATTATCAATCACCTCATCGCGCGACATACCAATACCGTTGTCGCTGATGGTGATAGTTTTTGCTTCTTTATCAAAACTGATACGGATTTTTAATTCAGCATCACCTTCGTATAAATCACCATTGGAAACGGCTTCAAAACGTAATTTGTCGGCAGCATCCGAAGCGTTGGAAATTAGTTCACGCAGAAAAATTTCTTTATTGGAATAGAGCGAATGGATCATCAAATGCAGCAGCTGTTTGGCTTCTGTCTGGAATCCACGGGTTTCTTTGCGAGCATCAACGGTCATGGGTAAGTTCTCCTATTAACAACGAATGTGGAGGAGATGGGGCATGCAGAGGGAATTTCAAGGGGTAATAGGTTTACTCACTCGAGGTTGGCACAGGCGATGCCATTCCGGCTTCGGAAATTTCATCATCGCCATCTTCAAAACTTTCGTCGCCCGCATCTTCATCTTCTATCCCATCATCCATGGGGGCTGATTCTTCCATCAATATCGCTTCAAGGGTTTGAATGCCAATGTGATGGGTTGCAAAACCTGGCATCACAACCTGATCCAGGGCCATGCCAATTACACGGCCATCATAAGGAGATTTTATGTCTGCCTTGATGTTTGTGATTGGATCAGTGACTGTTCCCAATATATCGCCCTTTTTAACTTTATTTCCCAATTGAACGCGGCTAAATAAAATCCCACTTTGGTTCGCTCTTACCCAACTGGA
>CAZICR010000204.1:3101-5973 GCA_964537795.1 uncultured Cellvibrionaceae bacterium
ATCGGTAATAGACTGGCGATGATTGCCGCCAACGAGGTTGCTTGCCATACATACCCAATTTCGAAATCAAGGTCATGATGGCGTCCGTCCCTTCGGTAACAATTTTGCTCTGCATGGCCATAGGCTCGCCTGCTTCCAATGTCACAGCAGGTATACCTGCCCTCACCGCTGCTGCGCGTAAAGAGTTTGGATTTCCATGGCTATTCAAGACCGCAATGCTGCCAAAATTTTGCGCCAATGCTGCCACTCTTTCGTCTGACAAATCCGCACGCAATTGAGTGAGATTGGTGCGATGAAATGATCCCGTGTGAATATCCACCAAAGCATCGCAATGCATAATAATATTGCTGAAAAATGAATGTGCTAGGCGCGATGCAGAACTGCCATAAGTGTTGCCGGGAAAATAACGATTCCAATCGCGACGATCCGGTAAGTAACGTGAGTTGCGGCGAAATCCCATAATGTTTGAAACTGGCACGCCAATTAATGTACCGGTTAATTTTTCGGCTTCTATGCTGTGCATAATACGACGAATCATTTCAATTCCATTTAATTCGTCACCGTGTATCGCACCGGTTAAACATAAGGTCATGCCGGGAGTTTTTCCATGAATCACCAACACTGGTGTGTCTTCACTGAAGCCACCTACAACTTCTTCGGGAATCCAGGAAAGCGTTGCATAAGAATTGGGCGGAATTTTCTTTCCGAGAATTAATTTGGGAGAAACGAGTGATTTTTCTGTTAATTCAGCAACAGCGCTGGAGGATTGTGATGATTGAATGTCTTGTGTCATTGATTCAGAAAACTCTGAAGAAGAACTAATAGTTTCAGAGGATTCGGATGAAGAGCTTGCTATTTCAGATGAAGATGCAATTGAAGAAGCAGAACTGGATGAATGCGAAGAACTAGACCCCACCCTAACCCTCCCCTTGCCAGGGGAGGGGACTGCTCCTCCCCCTGGCAAGGGGGAGGCTGGGAGGGGGTCTTTTGATTCCAGAGAAGAAGACGCAAAATATTGCGTCTCTACAGATTTAAAAATATTCACACTCGATGAAGATTGCTTTGTGGTTTGTGCAAAAGAAATATTCGCTAGGCACAAACTGCACAACAAAAGCCAAGGAGTGAATTTCGTCATTCTTATTCCCATTCAATGGTTGCAGGTGGTTTGCTCGACACATCGTAACAAACACGTGACACGCCGGAAATTTCATTAATGATGCGATTGGATACTTTTTCCAATAACTCATAGGGCAGATGCGCCCAGCGCGCCGTCATAAAATCAACCGTTTCCACTGCGCGCAATGAAATCACCCATTCGTAACGACGGCCATCACCCACAACACCAACCGATTTCACTGGCAAGAAAACTGCAAAGGCTTGCGAGGTTTTGTGATACCAATCAGCAGCGCGTAATTCCTCGAGAAAAATTGCATCAGCTTCACGCAAAATATCCGCGTATTCTTTTTTCACTTCACCCAGAATACGTACACCCAAACCCGGACCCGGGAATGGATGACGATAGACCATGTCATAAGGCAAGCCTAATTCCAAACCTATTGCACGCACCTCATCTTTAAATAATTCACGCAGAGGTTCAACTAATTTAAATGCCATATCATCAGGCAAGCCGCCCACATTGTGATGCGATTTAATCACATGGGCTTTTCCGGTTTTTGCGGCAGCTGATTCAATTACATCAGGATAAATAGTTCCCTGTGCTAACCATTTTACGTCTTTTAATTTGGTGGCTTCTGCATCGAACACATCGATAAAAGTGCCACCGATAATTTTGCGTTTTTTCTCAGGATCGTTCACACCAGCGAGTTTAGACAAAAATTGATCCTGCGCGTCTGCACGAATCACTTTTACGCCCATATTTTTGGCGAACATATCCATCACTTGATCGCCTTCGTTTTTGCGTAACAAACCGTTATCAACAAAAACACAAGTGAGTTGACTGCCAATCGCTTTATGCAAAAGTGCAGCAACAACGGATGAATCCACTCCACCGGAAAGCCCCAACAACACTTTGTCACTACCGACTTGTTCACGCACTTTTTTAATCGCGTCTTCAACAATGTTCGCAGGCGTCCAGAGTGGTTTGCAATTGCACAACTGCAATACAAAATGTTCGAATAAACGTTTGCCCTGAAGTGTGTGAGTCACTTCTGGATGAAATTGCACACCGTAGAATTTTTTACCTTCGTGATACATACCCGCAATCGGGCATGAGGGTGTTGATGCCATCAAACTAAAACCTTCTGGCATACACGTGACTTTATCGCCGTGACTCATCCAGACATCCAGCAATGCGTTGCCATCATGATCAACATGATCTTTAATGCCTTTTAAAAGAGAGGATTCACCCTGAACTTTAACTTGTGCATAACCAAATTCGCGAATGTTGGAACCTTCAACCAATCCCCCCATTTGCATGGCCATGGTTTGCATGCCATAACAAATCCCTAAAACTGGCACGCCCAAATCAAATACAATTTGTGGTGAGCGCGGTGAATTTTTTTCAGTAGTGGATTCGGGACTGCCCGCTAAAATAATTCCGCTGGGTTTGTAATCACGAATCTCCTCTTCGCTCATATCCCATGCGCGAATTTCCGAAAAGACACCAATCTCACGCACACGACGAGCAATTAATTGTGTGTACTGCGAACCAAAATCCAAAATCAAAATACGTTGTGCGTGAATATCGTGAGACATGTAGATACCGAATGAAAAATTTTGTTGGAATTTATTTTGACCCCACCCTAACCCTCCCCTTGCCAGGGGAGGGGACTGTTCCTCCCCCTGGCAAGGGGGAGGCTAGGAGGGGGTCAACGACCACTAATCGGATAATTAGGCGCTTCTTTCGTAATTT
>CAZICR010000205.1:0-5964 GCA_964537795.1 uncultured Cellvibrionaceae bacterium
GAACTCGAACTGAAATTGGCTGTCGCCGTTGGAGTCTGCTGCAAATTTATAACTATTGTATACGTGGGAGTAGTTGTACATGTTTTAGTTACCCCGCCTTGGCTACCAACAATTAAACAATCCTTTGCATAAAATTGATAAGTGCCCGCTGCACGCGTAAGCACCTGACTACCTGAGGAGTTTGATCCTCCAATCTGACCAACCCCAACTTCATAAAGCTCCATCAGGGTTTGAGGCTGGCTCCACGAAATAGTAAACGTTCCATCGCCGTCTTCACTGGGAACGGTGAGAGTAAGTGCATGGCTATATGTTGCAAAACCTAGACAAAACAGAAGAGCATATTGACAGAAGAACTTCAAAATCAAATTGAACATAACACTTCCCGCTTCAAATGAATTTTTTATAGTTGAGTATAGTTTTGAAGGAGGAGCGACAAGATACAAAGAACGCAACCATCCTTAGCGACAGGCAGTAACTTACAACAGGGTTGAGCAAAAAGTCAACAACAACTGTCAGGTAATAACGCCTAATTTAATGTCACGCTTCATTTTGAAGATTCGGCTGCTATAAGGGATTCCATTTGAATGTTTTCAGGTTTTTGGCTATATCAATTTCCTGTAAACTAGAAAACTGTTTTGTGTATCAGGTTATTACATGCAAAAAATTCAAGAAGTATCAAAAATAACACCTGAAGAATTTATCAATGAAGTATTACCTGCAGGCAAACCTATTGTCATGCGCGGTTTAGTCAATGACTGGCCATTGGTAAAAGCTGCAAAAGAAAGTAACAACGCATTTTGTGATTACCTGAAACGTTTTGATCGCGGCTTGGATTTGGACACAATGACGGGGCCAGCATCTATTAAAGGGAGAATTTTTTACAACTCTGATCTCAGCGGTTTAAATTCTCGCATGGGGCAAAGTAAACTTGCCCCATCACTGGATTATATTCTTGAGCACGCGAAAGATGACCCAGCCCCATTATTAGCCATGCAATCAGTTGTGATTTCGCAATATCTTCCCGGGTTGCAATTGGAAAATAAATTGAGTCTATTGCCTGATGCTGTTTCCCCCAGGATCTGGATTGGTGGTCGAGCTACTGTGGCTGCGCATTATGATGCTGCGGAAAATATTGCGTGCTGTGCGGCAGGCAAACGAAAATTCACTTTGTTCCCACCTGAGCAAATTGCTAATCTTTATATCGGTCCTTTAGAACTCACTCCTGCCGGTGCTACCATTAGCATGGTTGACCTTGAAAATCCCGACTTTCAAAAATATCCAAAATTTCAACATGCTCTTGACGCCGCATTTCAAGCAGTTTTAGAACCTGGCGACGCCATTTATATTCCCTATTTATGGTGGCACAACGTACAAGCCCTTGACGACCTGAATGTCCTGATTAATTACTGGTGGGGAGAGCCGGAAGGGGAACGAATTGACCCAAGAAATGCACTTTATCATGCGATGATGACGGTTCGCTTTTTACCGCCGCAGTATCGCGATCATTGGAAACACATGTTCGATCATTATGTTTTTCATAAAAACGGCAACCCTGGTGAACACTTGCCAGAAGATCGGCAAGGAATTCTGAGCCAAATCAAACCCATTGCCACAATAAAAAAAATGCGCATAGCTTTAGCAAAAGCACTCAGCCGAATTTAATTTATTGCAGACAAATTTTCTTATTTAATTTTGCTTATTTTGGATTCACAATGCTGCCGGATAAAATCGGAATGCTTTGGCATTGACGCTATACGACCTTGAACTGCGGTACGAATTTTCATCAAGCGCAATTTCAGCTCCTCTGCTGAAATCGTATCTGCAACCGGATGGTAGCCGTCTGGCATTAACCCTTGCCCAGCCAAGACAGCAAACCAGCTATCTTCCTTAAACAGCTCGCTTATAACTGGCATAACCTCTCCGCGCAACTTAAATGATTCCAACTTTCCTTCGAGCGAATCAGGAATCGACATGTTTTTCACATAACGCCAAAAATCAGTATCTTCTCGCTCCGTCACTTTGTAATGGGCGATTAAAAAATCTTTCACGCCTTCATACTCCAGATACATTTCGCTGTTATAACGATTGATCATACGCTCATTAAATTCATTGCGAGGAAACATAGTCAAAATTTTTGAAATACCAACTTGTACAAGATGAATGCTCGTCGACTCTAGAGGCTCAAGAAATCCATTGGACAAACCTAGTGTGACACAATTTTTTATCCAGCTTTTTTTTCTAACACCTGTCACAAACCGTAAAATTTTTGGTTCTGCCAAAGCCCTACCATCTAAACGAGATAAAAGTTTATTTGCTGCCTCATCTTCACTTATGTATTTATCACAAAATACATAACCGTTACCTGTTCTATGTTGCAATGGAATACGCCACTGCCAACCCGCCTCTCGCGCAGTTGATTTAGTGTAAGGTAACAATTCTCCTGCAGACTCACATGGCACAGCCGCTGCACGATTCACAGGCAACCAATGGCTCCAGTCATGATAACCTGCCTGATAAACCTGCTCTATTAATAGCCCTTTAAACCCCGAACAATCAATAAAAAAATCACCCTCAACTTTCTCACCATTTTTTAGTACTAAAGATGATATGTAGCCGTTACCTGCATGCTGATTTACAGTTTCAACTATACCTTCAATTCGTTTCACTCCATGCTTTTCAGAATATCGGCGCAAATAAGCAGCATAAAGTGATGCATCAAAGTGAAAAGCGTAATATATATCAGGCATAACTTTGGGGGCTAACTCATTGGCAGTACGCGTAAACTTCGCAACACGAGCAGCTTCGGTCTCAGCATTAAAATTACTGAAATCGAGTCCGCCACCGGCCTTATACCAACGCAACCAATAATGCAAAAAACCAATTCCATCCATATCCACACCTATGCGTCCAAATGGATGGAAATAGCTATGACCTATTTTTCGCCAGTTAACAAACTCTATACCTAATTTAAATGTCGCATTAGTTTCACGAACAAATTCATTTTCATCTATCTGCAATACATTTTTATTGAATAGATTAATGAGAGGTAATGTAGCCTCACCGACCCCAACAGTTCCTATCTGTTCAGATTCCACCAAGGTTATATTGTATAAATTCTTGCTGAGTATTTTTGAAAAGGCGGCAGCAGCCATCCAGCCAGCAGTGCCGCCCCCGACGATAATGATATTTTTAATTTGCTGATTCATAATAATTAAAATGATGCAAAGCTAGATGATTCTGTATTGATTTCAATATGCGATTGCATACTAGGCATTAGACTCACCTCTTCTGCTACATATCGCAAAATTTTTTGAAACTGTTGCACCAAATCAGATGGGTGAATTTTATCAACCAAAGGATCGTAAGTTTCAGGTATCACACCGTGCCCTACAAATAACGACGTCCAATTTTCCTCCTGAAAGGTCTCCTCTTCACGCATAGAAACAATACCTCGAGCAGCAAACAGCTCAATTTTTTCTTGCAGACTATCCGGTACAGGTATATTTCGGCAAGCATCCCATAATGGCTCACCTTGTCGTTGATTCAATTTATAGTGGGCTACTGAAAAGTCTCTGATACTATTCAAATATGATTGCATTTTGTCATTGTATATAGCAGCTTCTGGCATAGAATCGGTGTTATTCGGAAATAAACTCCGCAACAAAGATAATGACAAATGCAAAGTGTGTAATTGTGTGGCGTCTAATGGCTCCAAACCGCCAACAGCTTCTCCTACTGCTATGCAGTTCCCTATCCAGGATTTCTTTCTGACACCTGCTTTTATAGTTGACTCCATCACTGATTCAAGCCTTATATCAACTCTTGATATTTTGCTCATTTTATCAATCACTTGCTCTACTGTTGTTTTTTGAGACGAGTAGACCGCAGTCAAAGCAGTTCGTTTCAATAAAGGAAAATACCCCATCCATCCCTGCTCAAATGCTACGATTTGTGCAAAGCTTGGTACAGGTGACATTGGCGGCGCGGATGTTGTCATTTTTCTATCGCAAGGTAACCACTGACGCCAAGACTCAAAATTATCGTTATCTTCCAACTCCGATATTAATCGCGCCTCACTGCCTGAAGCGTCTATGTATAGATCTGCTTGAATTTGGCTTCCATCGTTCAAATGTAAGCAACTAATTTTTCCATTCTGTTGTTCCAATCTGTTTATTTCACTTAATCTATGCTGCACGCCCAATCCTATCGCTGCTTTTGCTATAGCACGAACATAAGGCAATGCGTGCAAATGATATCCGTAGGTCGCTCTCGATATTTCTGTTGCAGTTTCACTGAGAGAAATAAATTTGCCTTGCTTTGCAGCCTCAACAACAAACGAAAAGTCTTCTAACGGCAACTCCAGCTGCAATTGCTTACGCGCTTTAATCCAGTAGTGTAAAAATTCAATTTTATTAATCACAACACCATGAGTATCATATCCATGAAAAAATGATGTTGCTTCGCCGCCCCAATTGAAGAATCGTTGTCCTAAACTATACAATCCTGCTGTTTTAAACACCAAAGATTCTTGCAACCCCATCACTTTATGCAGTACCTGATGACTCGGTAAAACACTGTAATATTCGTGTGGGTGCAATTTGGATGGCAGCTCAACTAAAACAACCTCAACTGAATTTTCCGCTTTTGCGAAGCTCAAACGTAAAATTAGTGCAGCTAACCAAGCTTCAGCATCTCGCCCTACAATGGCAATTTTTTTGATTGACTTATCCACTTTATTTTTTACCTTAAACCTTTGACGGGCAATAATCAGCAACAAATTCTGCGTGCTGAGGCATAAGCTCGACTCTGCGCTGAATCATTAATTCCAAGTCCTGTAATTTATTTTTGATCTGCTCTTCTGAAAGATTTGCAATGTAAGGATCGAAACCTTTTTGGCATAACCCCTGACCAATAAAAACCGATATCCAACTCGGGGGCGCAAATAAACCATAGCGATAGGTATCTATATAACCTCGCTCTGTGAACAGTTGTATTTTTAGTCGCAGACTATCTGGTACAGGCATCTCACGGCAATAACGCCACAATTCACCGTCATTCCGTTGATTCAATTTGTAGTGAAGAATTAAAAAATCTCTAACGCGATCGTACTCTGTATCCGTTAATCGATTAAATTCATTGATTAATGCCTCATCAGGCACTTTATTTGGAAACAATTTTAGAAAATTAGTTATAGCAATTTGAATTAAATAAATACTGGTGGACTCTAAAGGCTCTAAAAATCCGCTGGCCAAACCCACCGCAATACAATTTTTTTGCCAAGATTTTTTGTATCGCCCAGCAGAAAACCGGATAACTTTTGGATCCTTTACTACGGGCGCGTCCAAATCCTGCAATAAATTAGTTGTCGCCTCATCATCACTCAAATAATCACTAGAATAAATAAGCCCATTTCCAGTACGGCTTTGCAAAGGAATTCGCCACTGCCAACCATTAGCTTTAGCTGTTGATCGTGTATAAGGGGAGAAATCCGACGTTCTTTCTGATTGCACTGCAACTGCGCGATTACACACCAACCATGGAGACCAATCTTCCCTTTCTGCTTTTAAGGTTTTTCCCAACAACAGAGATTGAAAGCCAGTACAATCGATAAAATAATCGCCGGCAATTTCTTTACCTGATTCAAGCGCAACCGATTTAATTATTCCCGAATCAGCATCCTGATTCACTTGAACAATTTTTCCCTCTATTCGCAACAATCCTCTTTCTTCGGCAAATTTTCGCAAATACTGCGCATAAAGGCCTGCATCAAAATGATAGGCATAGGCGTATGTTGAATTGATTTCACTATGGTCATCCACTGGAAATTCGCAGCGTTTTTGTCTGCAAGCTTGTACCGCATAAGAATAAGCTTCAATGGATTTAACACCTTCCGCTGCTTTGACTTTTGCCCAAAGCTGATGGAAGTCGACCCCCGCTAGAGGATCGCCAAATTTTCCGAAAGGA
>CAZICR010000206.1:0-5963 GCA_964537795.1 uncultured Cellvibrionaceae bacterium
ATATCCTCAGTTAAAACCGGAAGACAACCTGGAATACAAACTGATGCGCGCCCGTATAAAAGTCGATCAACAGGAAACGCCGCAAGTTGCTGTAAAAATGTTTAAAAGCGAACTGGAAAAAGAAACGGATTCCCAGGATGCCAGTCGCTATGGTTTAACGCTGGCCCTGACCCGGGCGGGTCAATTTGATGCTGCCCGGGAAACGATTAAACCACTGCTTGCAAAAGACCCTGCCCGTATCACTTATCAAATTATGCGTTCAGATATTGAAGTTTCGGCTGAACGATTCAAAGAAGGCCTAACTATTCTGGATCAGCAATTGCAGATACATCCTGAAAGTTACCCTTTGATAATTCGCAAATCCGAAGCGCTGATGAAATCCGGGCTTTACAAAGAAGCAGCAGGGTTACTGGAACCCTATTCACGCAAACGCAGTAATGACGACTACGTCTGGTATTTGTTAGCAGAGGTGAATGGACTGGCAGGCAATATTTTGGGGGTTCATGAAGCACGTGCGGAATATTTTATTTTAAACGGTGTTTACGACAGAGCTGCAATTCAATTGCGCAATGCACTGAAATACACAGAAGGCAATCAATACAAGACAGCACTGGTTGAAGAAAGATTGAAATATGTTGAAGCACAGATGCTAGGCCGTCAATTTTGAAAACCTGATGCAATCGATTAGTGTGGAAACCAACCGGTTGCAATCAACCATTCATCAACATTCAAAATCGGCATGGGGCGACCAATAAAATACCCCTGTGCTTCATCACATCCCATTTGATTTAGTGACTCCAACAGTGCTTCATTTTCCACACCTTCAGCAACCACTTTTAATCCCAGGTTATGTGCCAAATTGATTGTTGAATTCACAATAATTTCGTCCTGACGATCTTCTAACATATTGCGCACAAATGAATTATCAATTTTCAAAGTATGTACCGGCAAACGTTTCAAATAAGCCAATGAAGAGTATCCCGTTCCAAAATCATCAATCGATAACAACACCCCCAATGCATGCAAATTATCCAGAATTCTTAATGCACGTGTTGGATCGGTCATAATTGAACTTTCAGTAATTTCCAATTCCAACCTATGAGCAGGTAACTGATATTTTTCCAATAATCGTGAAATCATTTTTGGAATATTTTCATCCATTAAATTACGCGCAGACAAATTCACAGCAATTGTTAAATCCAAACCTTGCTCATACCAATGACGAGCTTGTTCAATACTTTTTTCAACCACCCATGCAGTCAATGGATGAATCATACTGGTCATTTCTGCGATGGGAATAAAATCATTGGGTGGTACAAATCCCAATTCAGGATGCATCCAACGAATCAATGCTTCAAAACCGTAACAACGTTTTTCATGCAACAACACTTTGGGCTGATAATATAAACACAACTGATTTTCCCGAATCGCGCGCCCCAGCTCGCCAATCATGGTTAAACGCTTTTGTGAATGCGGATCGATTTCTGTATTGTAAATTGCATAACCCAGCATCTGCGATTTAGCGTGATACATGGCAATATCCGCATAACGCATCATAGTGTGATGATCATGGGCTTGGGTCGGTGAAATCGCTATGCCGATACTGACTGAAATTTCGGTACAAAATCCTTCAAGATCAAATTCCAGAGTCAAGGCATCCGTCAATCTGTGCGCGATGATAATAGCTTGATGTGGACTGCGAATTCGCGGTAAAAATATTGCAAACTCATCGCCGCCCAAGCGGGCCACAGTACCTTGCACGTCGAGCATTTCTGCGGTCAACCGGGGGCCAATTTGTGTTAACAAGGCATCGCCGGTTTTGTGTCCCAAAGTGTCATTAATTTCCTTAAACCGGTCAATATCCAGCAACATCAGCGCGCTGATCTGTTCCTCCTGACGCGAAGCAAAACAAGTTTCCATATCCACATAGAGTTTTTCACGGTTGGGCAAACCTGTCAGAGCATCGTGATAGAAATGATAATGCAATCTTTCCTCATAACGTTTACGTGCCGTAATATCTTTAGTCGTTCCCCAAACACGTTTTAAATAATTGCCCTCAACAATTCCGGCACAGGAAATTTGAAAATAAAAATCTTTGCCACGGCTATCCCGCCGCACAATATCGTAGTCACTCAGGCGATAATTATTTTTTACAAAGGCATCGAGATCAATCACATAATGGCGGGATCCGCTATCGCGCAAACCCATGCCCAGAATTTCATCCAATGCATTTATGCCCAACATACTTAATAAAACTTTGTTGCCATCAATAAGGCTTGCAGAAATTTCTATAGCGTCAATTTGCGACTGAAGAGACAATCGAATATCAACAGGTGGATCCATGTCGTAACACCAAACAGCATCGGAACTCAAATCGGACAAAACTTTGAGTACAGATTCGTCAGCACTTTTTACAGGCTGATCAGAATCTGTTGCGATGGTCAAAAATGGCGGGTTTTTACGACGCATAAATTCTGCTATTGACTGAACACTAGTCTGAGTCTAGTTCCAGTTTGAATCTATGCCATACAAAAGCCTTGCTTTAGTAATGAGGTGGCTTTTCCATGCTGATTTCTACGCCGCCCGATTCTGGATTCGCCAAAAAATCTTCCATTTTTTTCGCAAGCTGTCGAACCTGCTGCTTCAACGTCAAAATTTCAGCGTCTTGCTTGATCACAATATTATTAAGCTCCGAAAGCAAATCTTCCTGATAGGCAATGCGGGTTTGCAAATCGATAAATTCATTTTCAAAGTTCATCATGATTGTTTCTCCACTACTGAATAAACTGCATCAATCAACTTGATAACCCGCTGATCAATCAACAAACTTTGCCCCATACTCTGAGTGACATAACCAAGACCCAATCCATAATCAGGGTCACCAAAGCCTATGGATCCACCAGCACCCGGATGACCAAAAGATCTTGATCCATGGCCAAACAAACAGTCGGCACGCGGTTGCGAAAGCATAAATCCACAACTGAACCTTAAAGGCAATCCCAAAACTTTATCAGCCTCGAAGGTTTGTTCCTGCCAGCATAATGACAAACTGTCCGAATTCAATAATCGACAGGATGAAGAGGCCAGATCCCCATAAATTTTCGCAAGCCCGAGTGCATTGGTATGGGCGTTAGCCGCCGGAATTTGTGCTCGTCGCCATGCGATGCTATTGGTGGATGTCATTAAACTAATCGGATTCGAAAACGCACGATTAGTCACACCACGCGGATCCGCCTTCATAATTTTTCCCAACGCAAAACTATCGGCATCTGATGTTGAAGATATTTCTGATAATTTTTTCAATGGCGTGTTTTTTAAATGCATTTGCTTTAATGGAACAGTATCAACAATCTGTGACAGTTTTTCATCAGGCGCACCAAAAAAACAATCTACAGCTAATGGTTGCGCAACAGCCTGTTGAAAATAATCATTAAAACTTTCTGCGCCCGCAACACGTTTAACCAACTCGCCTAAAATCCATCCATCAATAAATGGGGAGTTGCCTTGAGCAGTACCAGGTTGCCACCAGGGCTCATCCTCTGTAATGGCATTAGTCATTAATGACCAGTCGAAAATTTGATTTTGTGAAATCGTTTGATGAAATGCTGAAAGCCCGCTGCGATGCGTTAAGACTTGTCTAACACTAATCGATTCTTTATTGAATTGCGCAAATTCCGGCCAATAATGCGCAACTGGTTTGTCCAATTCCAACTTCCCTTGCTCAACAAGTTGCAATACACAGACTGCTACCAATCCTTTACCCGCTGAAAAAACATTTACCAAGGTATCTTCAGTCCAGGGAATATCTTTTTTATCCAATACACGATTTTGCCCAACACCTGCAGCAATACTCAGCACCAATTCACCATTGATTACCAACGCCAGGCTGGCACCATCATCGCCTGCAGCCTGATTTTCTGTGAAAGCATCTATGACGGATTGCCAATCAAATGAATTTTTTCTCGTTATCTGCACCACTCATACCTCATTAAATTCAAGTGTTGTATTCTAGCAGCCAACATTTTAAATAATCCGCATAATTCAGCAGAGTTACTTGATGAAAGACAAAAATTCCAAACTGGTTTATTCCACCGAAACTGGTCGTATTAAAGAAGAAAAAGCTCCATCTTCCGTTCCTGTGGGCGACGGCATTGTGCGAATCAAACGCGAAACGGCTGGGCGCAATGGCAAAGGCGTTACCACTATTTCAGGAATTCCATTAGCAGAAGCGGAATTGAAAGAATTGGCAAAAGTACTCAAAGTCACTTGTGGTGTTGGCGGATCAGTCAAAGAGGGAATTATCGAAATTCAGGGAGATCAGCGTGAAAAAATTAAATCGGAATTGGAAAAGCGCGGTTATAAAGTCAAATTGGCAGGTGGTTGATGAGTGAGTTACCGCTTGATCCACAATTACTCGAAGCACTGGTTAACACCCCCATGCCTTACGGAAAATATGGCGGCACTTTAATTGCGGACATTCCGGAACACTATTTGGTGTGGATGGCACGTTCAGGATTCCCAAAAGGTAAATTAGGCGAATTACTTTCTTTGATGTATGAAATTCGGTTGAATGGTTTGGAGTATTTATTGGTTCCCTTACGCAGAGCGAGGGACTGACTCAACTGGCTTGATAATTGCAAAACTTGCTACATTCATCGTCTTACGACATTTTTTTGGCAGCGAGGCAAGCTTATGGACACTACAACCCTTTTTAATCTCACCGGTTCCCAAATCACGCTGATTTTGACGGTTTTAATTCTGGCACTGGCCAGCTATTTGATTATGAAGCGTCTCCAGCAACAACCTAATACAGGCTTAAAGGAACAGCGTCGCTTGCAAATTCTGGAGGATGTATCGACCCAGGTTGGCACAGTAACTCACATTTTTTCACAGTATTCGACCTTGGTGGTTGAGTCCATTCAATTAGGCGATCGCTGGCCTGCAGCAAGGCGTCAAGAATTGGACGTAATTAATAATGATCTGGTTGCCGAATTCAAAAAATTGGCAGAAGCTGAAGCTCGTTTGTTAATGATAGGTGAAAAAAATCTTGAGCGTAGTCTAAGGCTTTACGGCACCAAAATTGCGATTTATCGCAAACAGGTATTTGTAGGGCGCAAAGACATCACACCGGAACAAATTACGTCACTCAAATCATCCATACATCAGGTTCGCGAACAATTTTACGATATGCTTAGCCGCAAATATGATCGTTTGCTCGCCAGCGCTTGAGATATGAACACAGAGTGATTAATCCAAGAGGAATTGATATGCTGCGCGCTTTATTTTCCTTTGTCTTTTCAGGATTATTGTTTATGTCCACTCAGGTTTCAGCCAAAGAATTTTGGATTGATGTGCGCACTAGTGAAGAGTTTAACGCAGGTCATTTAAAAGCAGCCGCTCATATTCCCTATGAAGAAATTGCTGCGCGTATTAGTGAAGTCACCCAAGATAAAAATGATGTGATTCGACTTTATTGCCGTAGCGGTCGTCGTTCAGGTGTTGCTATGGAGACATTGCAAGCCATGGGCTTCAAAAATGCCGTTAACGAAGGTGGCTATGAAGACTTACTGAGCAAAGGTTTTAAATAATTTCCAATCCACTCCCTCTTACCTGAGGGAGTTCCCGGTTTTATATTGTTTTGTATCGGAAGTCGGTTACTGTCAACCTGATTCAAACTCTTTCAAGCGTTTCCTATCCTTGTCTTGACCATCTCATATCTTTCCTTGGACTGATCTTGATCAATAGCCATATTGGTCTAGCCTTTTATAGAACAACTGAACATAGATTACCCAAAAAACAGGACATTTTTATGCAAGTAAAACAGCTGCATCTAACTTCGACAGCGTTATTGTCAGATGAATTTTCTGCGCTAGGAGAAAAACCGGATTTAATCATGGTGTTTGGTGCTAAAGAATTTTTTAGCAACCCTGCATTATCCAATAAATTAAAAACATCCTTCCCTG
>CAZICR010000207.1:0-4031 GCA_964537795.1 uncultured Cellvibrionaceae bacterium
CAATAGTTGCAGAGGTCTGTTCGGGCTCACCGTTTTCGTTATATTGCCATAGTGTTTGGATTTGGCTGGTTACACTGGTGTTGATTACAAATTCTTCACGGGTTCCATCATAGCGACCCAGTTCAAACGAAGAAAATTCACCAAGATTAGAGATCAGTGTAAGAGGCTGCTTGCCCAAAAATATGTAATTATTCGCTTGCACTGATTCGACAGGCAAATTTACTGTAAAAAATAGAATTGTTACTAACTGCAATCGAGTGATCATGATAGCAATGGATTTCATTAATAGTAGCTCCGATAAATTCAGAGTGACAGGTTTTACACTGCCAAAGTTTCTACAAGTGCGACGATCGAATCTACAAGTCTATTCAACGAAAGCGTTTGTGGCTACAAAAACAAGGTTTTGGGGTAATAATGATCCAAGAAGAATTCGTACCTGAGGTTCCGGTTCCGCATGATAAACCTCTAGGCCCGATAGGGCTCATTAAGGCGTTACGCCGCAATGCTCTTGAAATTTGGACCAAAGCTGATTTTGAAAAACCGGTTCAATTTCGAAAGACTTTTATTGATCATAGGATGTTGCTGAATGATCCAGCAGGTGTTCGTCATGTTTTCTTAGACAATTATCAAAATTATCCAAAAAATGAATTACAGTTGAGATTGTTAAGGCCTGCGCTTGGAATTGGATTGTTGACGGCAAGTGGCCAAGACTGGAAGCGTCAGCGCAGGCTATTAACGCCTGTCTTTTCTACAAAAAAAATGCAGAGTTATAGTGCTGCACAACAACAGGTTGCTGAAAATCTGGTGGATCGGCTGCGAGAGAAAAATGGATCGATTGTGGATATGCATGCTGAAATGGGGCGAGTGACTCTTGAGGTGTTGGAGCACACATTATTCACCAGTGGCATAGGCTGCAGCGCAAGTGATTTTCAGTTGGCTGTTACTGACTACATGAAAACCTTTGGTAGGGTTGATATTGCAGACCTGCTTGGGTTGCCTGGGATCTTTCCCCGTATTGGGCAAATTCGCGGCAGAAAAGTGAAATCATTTTTAAATAAAACGGTTTCAGATTTTATCAATGAGCGACGACGTTTAACTTCGCAAAACCAATCTACACCTGACGACATCTTGAGTTTTTTGCTAAAAGCTAAAGATGAAGAAACTGAAATACCGATTACCGAAATTGAAATGAAAGATAATATTATTTCTTTCATTGCTGCAGGGCATGAAACAGCGACGAATGTTTTGTCTTGGACGCTTTATGTTTTGTCAAAGGTCACTCAGTGCCAAGATGAAATTGTGAATGAAATAAAAACCCAATATGATCCTGAAAATCCGCTGACATCTTTGCCGAAAACAAAAGCATTTGTTGAAGAGGTGATGCGAGTGTATCCACCAGTGCCGATGATGAGTCGGGTTGCTCTCGAAGATGATGTTATTTGCGGTCATAAAATTAATGCAGGAATGATTGTCACTGTATCGCCTTATGTTTTGCATAGGCACAAAACCCTGTGGGAAAGGCCAGAGGTGTTTGATCCGCGACGATTTTTGCCAGAGAATCGTCACAACATAGAAAAGTTTTCCTACATGCCGTTTGGTGGAGGGCCCCATCTCTGTATTGGGATGGCATTTGCTATGATGGAAATGTTGGTATTGTTGGCAAACATTCTGCCTGTTTTTCGTTTTGAGATGGATGGGGACGGTTTGGTTTTGCCTGAAGTTAGATTGAGTATGAGACCGGCAGACGGGTTGCGAATGTTGGTAAGCGTAAGAAACTAAATCATTAATGTTTGTCCCTCAGTGAGTAGGTTTCTTGTCGTAGTTTTTGAATAATCTGATAGAGGTTCAGGTCACTCAGTTCGCTATGCGGAATAACCTTTCCGATAACCACCTTGACAGGGGTTCCTATCCGAACTTTTACCTCATGGAATATCAGTGCTAAACGAAAGGTGCGGCTTATATGGCTCGCAAATTGAAAGAAGCGACTATTTTGACCTTCAAAAAAAACCGGCAACACATCCGCTTTCGCTATTTTTACCAGCTTTGCAGTAAAAGTTCCCCAGGGAGGATCTATCGCAATTCCTCTACCTAGTTTGTCGCTGGTTTTTGATATTAAGCCTGCAGGGAAAATAATGACCGCGCCACCTTTTTCCAAGTGGCGAAGGGTATTCTGGCGTGTATCAATGTTGTGTTGTATCGCCTCTTTACGATTCGACAAATCAATGGGCAGTAAATAAGGGACAACTTCAGGAATGTGATTAAGCACAGCGCTAGCCAAAATTTTGAAATCAGGTCGAATTTTTTCGGTGATGTAAGAAATGCTCAATCCATCCAGCACGCCATAAGGATGGTTGGATATTATTATGAGTGGTCCTGCTTTAGGTGCTTTAAAAAGTGTTTCATGGGAAAACTGTACATCCAATCCTAAATGTTTGACAGAATTTTCCCAGAAGCTGTTGCTTGAGCTGCTTGTTCGCATGTTGATATAGGTCCGTTCCAAATGCATTCTTCCCGATAATATTTCCACCACGAGTATGAATATGCGTTTGAAGGGCGTGCTTGCCATGGAAGTGTATGAGAATCTGAACTTTATCATGTCAATTTCAATAATCGTGTTTATAGTGTCGAGATAATATCTAAGGCAAGTTTACATACAGGAGCATTTAATGCATCACACCACAATTAACCCGATGTTCAAAGTTGCAGGTCTCAATATGACCAGAATTTGGCATTGTTTCGGCAATTATATGCACAAGGTGGATTTAACAACAATTGTCGCCATGTTATCAGCGTCGCATACAAATGTTTTGCCAATCAATACTCATAGCTTGGACAAGTCCAATGGACGTGATGGGCTTCTGATTGGATTTGGCGGAGTAAAATACGACGAGCTTGCTGAACGAGTGAACCTTGAAGATATGGTTGTCATGTTAAACATCAATCACCAAACCAATGTTCGCGACGCAGTCAGTAAAACAACATTAGCCTATGAGCTTACGTCGGAAAAAATAATCAAGCTTGAAGTGTTAAATGCTGATCTGAAAACATCAAATGATACACAATTGATTCAATCTGTTAGTGTTCTAAAAAAAGATTTTCCTGATTTGGTGTTGATGCCATTAGTCGGCAATAATTTTGATATGGCGAAACAGTTGATTGATTTGGGATGCCCATTGTTGCGAGTAATGGGTAGTGCGATTGGTGATGCCAAAGGTATTTTGGATGCACCGCAATTTTAAAAAATATGTTCGCTGCCTGTTCCCGTTATTTTAGATGGAGGCGTGCGCGATGCGAGGGATTTACGAATGGCAGTTGAATTGGGTGCTCAGGGATGCTTGATAAACAGTGCGTTATTTTTACGAGGGAATCAGCCTGAGGTTGAGTTAAAAACTTTTCTGCAGGAATCTCAGGATATGTTGCGCTCAGCTTCTTTTTCGATATGAATAATTTTACGGCGAATTAGTGACATGGCGTAATGTGTTGATTGCTGTTTGTTCTTTGTTTAATGCTGAGCAAACATTAGGTTAGACTTTCTGATAAATATATGACGAGATCAAATCTTAAATGATGGGAGTGGTTTATGGGTAAAAATCGTCTGGAAGCATTCAGCGATGGCGTTCTCGCCATCATTATCACGATTATGGTATTGGAAATGAAAGTGCCGCATGGGGTTGATTGGGAAACCCTGTCGCGGTTATGGCCCGTCTTTATCAGTTATGTGTTGAGTTTTATTTATATTGGGATTTATTGGAATAACCATCATCACCTTCTGCATTCTATTCACAAGGTGAGTGGTGGTGTGCTCTGGGCCAATTTGCATCTATTGTTCTGGTTGTCGCTTTTGCCATTTACGACGGGTTGGATGGGAGAAAATCATTTTGCTCCAAACCCAACCGCTGTTTATGGATTGAATATGTTAATGGCGGCTGTAGCCTATTGGATTTTAGTTCGTGCTCTTATTAGTGTTGAAGGCAAGGATTCCATAATCGCCAAAGCCATTGGTAGAGATTTCAAAGGCAATGTTTCACTGG
>CAZICR010000207.1:4131-5930 GCA_964537795.1 uncultured Cellvibrionaceae bacterium
TGGGTATAGGTTCGACATTTTTGGTTAATTGGGTTGCTTTGGCTTGTTATGCGTTAGTGGCGTTGATTTGGTTGATCCCTGACAAACGAATTGAAAAGAGACTTTAAGATGAATCGCGCTTTTTTAGGAAACCGATAATATGCGTGATTTTTTCCTCATTGCGAGTGCTATGGAAATAATGCTGTCAGGCTTGGTATTTTTCTTTTGTATGTATTTTCTGTTTTGTTTATTGAATATTGTTTTATCTTCCCGGATATTTCCCGTATTTAAAAAGGGCAGGCTGCTGGATACTCGGCCGATTGAGAATCAACAGTTGCGTCGGGAAATTGGTTTATCCTTGGTTACCATTGCGATTTTTGGTTTGGGAGTGATTTTTCCATGGGGACTATTACAGTTGGGTTGGGCGCATCTTGCGGAAAATCCCACATGGATGCAGATCAGTATCGAAATTATTATTTTATTTTTTTGGAATGAGCTTCATTTCTATATTAATCATCGCTTATTACACACAGCTTGGTTGCGTCGCTTTCACAAGGCGCATCATCAATCCATGACAACAACGCCCTGGACAACATATAGTTTTCATCCAGTAGAATCCATGATGTTAGGCAGCGTTTTAATTTTGCCGATGTTGGTTCATGACTTCAGTATTCAAGCACTTTTTTCAGTGCCGGTTTTCAGTTTCGTGATCAACCAAATTGGGCACGCCAACTACGATTGGTTTCCTGAATCTAAATTCTTTTTGTTCCAAGGTGCACGCAGACATCAACAACATCACGAAAAAATTCACGGCAATTTTGGGTTTGCCCTGGATTGGTTGGATAAGTGGTTGAAGACAGCACTGCCGTAATAATAATTAGCGCTGAGTCTTTGTTATAATTTATTTCGAATCATGAGAGTTCAACAGTTGCTCCCAAAACGCATTCAGAATCGGACTTTTCAATCGTTTTTCCATTACACAAATTCCCATTGAATATGGGCCGAGGTTGGGTTGTTGTACAAATTGTTGTACGGAGCTTTTCAATGGGCTGTTGTCCAATACAATTTTTGGAAGCAGGCCAACGCCGAATCCAAGGCTGACCATGCTGACAATCGCTTCATTGCCTTTTACTTCAGCGTAAATATTAGGTTTTATTTGTTGCGCTTTAAACCAAAAATCCAAGCGTTCGCGAGCTAAACCTTCTTCGGGGATAATTACCGGAATTTGATTCCAGTCTATGTGATCCCATTCTGTTTTTTCTTTTGCGCAAATAAAAATCAAAGGCGAGTCGGTGATGGGTTTGAAACTGATTCCAGTAGGGATTTTGTCAGGCTTTGCGGCAATCGCAATATCTTCCTGTCCAGCTAACACGCGTTCTATTGATTGAGCGGGATCCCCCGTGTGCAATTTAATAGCAATACCTGGATGTTGTTTGCGAAATTCAGTGAGTATTTCGTAAAGAAAACTGTAACTCGCTGTTACAGAGCAGTAAATGCTGAGTTGCCCTCTTAGTTGATCGGCTTGGCTAAGAATCGACTCCTGATAAGTTTCCCATTGCTGCAACATTTCGCGCGCAAAATGCAAAAATTGTTTTCCATCTTGAGTTAAAGCAACTGAACGATTGTCGCGTTCAAACAATTGAATGCCTAGGTCATCTTCAAGTTGTTTGATATTCCGGCTCAGCGCGGATGGGCTAATATGGCAACTTTCGGCGGCATGCCCAAAATGAAGCTGGTGAGCTAGAGTACAAAAGATCTTGAGCTTGGTGATGTCCATGTTGCAATTCATGCAATAAAGTGATGCCAAAATATCATTTTAC
>CAZICR010000208.1:0-5915 GCA_964537795.1 uncultured Cellvibrionaceae bacterium
ATTCACTAAAAAATGATTGGGTGCATCAGGCGGAATTTGTACTCGCCATTCTTCAATCAAAGATGTGCGCACAATCACTAAAGTGTAAAGCAACATTATGGCGATAGAAAAAACCAAAATTTGCACCAAACTTTGACCAGGTTTACGTATTATCGCCGCAAAAGCCAATCGCCAAAAGCCGCCCAAACGTTTAATGGACTTTTTTGCTAACCATAATAAAAACCATGCTGCCAATAAACTCACCAAAATAACAACAGCCAATCCCATGCAAAGTGTTAAAGCCAAAGTCATATTACGACTAAACATCATAATTAAAACTAAAACGGCCAGTAACGCAAAGATACCTTGCATCCAGACTTGTGGTTGCAAGACTTTTAATTCACGTCGCAATATTTTTAAGGGGGACACTGAAGGCAAATACCAAAGTGCAGGCAAAGCAAAACAAATCAAACAAATAAATCCGCTGGAATAACTCCGCAAATAAGCCAACCACTGTGCGTCGCCCAAACGAAGCTGATAGGCCTTTTGAACGGAGATGGCAATCCCTTGCTGCAAGACTTCACCAATAATTAACCCAATTGAAGAAGCTATGGCCGCTAAAATAAATAATTGAGCAAAATATAATTCACGCACTTTATTTGCCGACGCACCCAAGCTTTTCATCAAAGCGACCTGATCCGTGTGGCGATCAGAAAATTGTCTGGCTGCAATGGAGATCGCAACGCCGGCTAACAATACGGCAATCACTGCAGTCAACAACAAAAATTGCTGACTGGTTTGTAGTGTGCGTCCTACCCTCTCTTGTGAATCATTCACATCGCGAATACGTTCATGTTTGCTGAGCTGAGGTTTTATTTCTTCAATAAATTGTTGCAAATCCGATTGTGAATCCGCTGCCAACAACCACTTGTATTCAATTCGGCTGCCAGGTTGAATAACCTTGGTTGCAGGTAAATCATCGTAATGTATTAATAATCGGGCACCTAACATACTGAATGGGCTCGAACTATCGGGTTCTGCAATCAAGACTTTGGTGATGCGTAACGGCAACTCACCAACAGATACCTGATCGCCTAATTTAATTTTCAGTAACGGCAATAAACGTGAATCCACCCAGGCTTCACCCTGTGCAGGACCTTGCATGACTTTTTCAATCACCGATTGATCAAAAGTAAATGGCTGATCACTGATTTCAAAATGCCCGCGCAAAGGATATCCATCGGCAACGGCTTTGACTGATGCCAAATGCATTTCATCGTCGGCAAAAACCATAGACGAAAAATGAGCCGAACGCGTATATTTCACTTTGCGTTCGTCAGCTAAGGCTTCCCATTCAATATTGTGCAACTGTGAGCCACTTACAATCACATCAGCGCCCAGAACTGAATTACTTTCATTAATCAGCGTTGATTGTAACCGCGACGTAAAAACAGAAATGGCTGTCAGGACTGTCACCGCCAAAACAATTGAAAAACTGAGTAGCTTTAATTCACCACTGCGCCAATTGCGTTTAAGAAGATGAAATGCCAACATTTTAAAGCACCAACTCTGGAGCGACCAAAGCACCCGCTGCCAATTCAATTCGACGGCTGCAACGTTTTGCCAAACGTTCTTCGTGGGTAATCAAAATTAACGTAGTACCTTGTGAAGCATTCAGATCAAATAATAAATCAATAATTTTTTCACCAGTGACTGAATCCAGATTTCCTGTGGGCTCGTCTGCAAATAAAATTTTAGGTTCGCAAGCAAAAGCCCTGGCAATAGCCACCCGCTGCTGTTCACCACCTGAAAGTTGTTGTGGATAATGTTGGAAACGTTGAACCAACCCCACTCGTGTTAAAAAATTTTCTGCTTTTTGTTTTGCTGATTTATCACCGCGCAATTCCAGAGGTAGCATCACATTTTCCAATGCAGTTAAACCTGGCAATAATTGAAAGGACTGGAAAATAAATCCAACATGATCCGCACGGACTTTTGCTCTACCCTCTTCATCCATATGGGTAATGATTTGTTGATTGATGATCACATCACCGCTGCTGGGCAAATCCAAACCGGCCAAAATGCCTAGTAAAGTTGATTTACCTGAACCTGATGCACCGGTGATGGCGAGTGATTCACCTTGTAAAACGACAAGATCAACCGGTTGTAGTATCACCAGTTCACCTTCTTGTGTTTCAACGCGCTTGGTAATGGCCTTTGCTTCAACAATCGTTGGACGTTTGATGGAATCTGTCATGCTGTTTCCTGAAGTGAAATAAATCTGTACTCTATTGGACGTACGAATTGTTTAATTTGATTTCATTCTAATGATTTAGAGGTATCAACTCTATGTACCGTTTCAGAATTTACTTCTTTTTACTCACTCTAATACTAACAGGATCAGCCAACGCAAAAGAAACAAGTGTATTAGTAATGGGGGATAGCCTGAGTGCCGGCTACGGAATTGATATCAAACAAGGATGGGTAGCCTTATTGGAAACCGAAATGGCAGGAAAACATCGGCTTAAATGGATCAATGCCAGTGTTAGCGGTGAAACCACCTCCGGTGGCAAAGCAAGGCTTGATCAACTGTTGAAAACTCATCAGCCTGATTATGTGATTTTAGAACTGGGCGGCAACGATGGATTGCGCGGACAACCATTGAAGTTAATTCGCGATAATTTGCAATCCATGATTGATAGCATTCATCAACAAGATGCAAAGATTCTTTTACTCGGCATGCAAATTCCACCCAATTATGGTGCCCGCTATACAGAATCTTTTGCAAAAATTTATAGTGAACTGGCAGAAAAAAATAATCTTTTGCTGGTTCCATTTTTACTGGAAGGTGTTGCGACCAATCCAACGTTAATGCAAAACGATGGCATTCATCCGACCGCTGAGGGGCAGCCTTTGGTGATGGAGAATGTGAGAGGGTATTTTGAGAAGTTGTTGGAGAAGCCCTCACCTTAACCCTCTCCCAGAGGGAGAGGGGATTTCAATTCCCTTAAAAAGGGAATTGGCTCCTCACTTTGAAAAAGGGAGGCGGGGGAGGGATTTAAGATGGTCAATTTTACGATGATTTTAAATCCCCCCTAGCCCCCCTTTTTCAAAGTGGGGGACTATCCTTTCGAAATCATGAGGGAACCGCTTCCAAATAATCAATCAACAACTGCAACGAATAATTCCCGCGATATTCATTCACATCCAACTTATACACTGCATGAATTTTTTTGATTGCATTATTCGGCCAGACTGTCGAATCAATATTAAAAGCAATCGCCTCAATCCATCCGGCTTGTTGCTGATCGAGCGACAATAATAATTTAAGGTGTTTATCGCCTACCAACTTTTGTTGTAATACAAAAAAATCACCTTCGAATATTGGCTCTGGAAAATGCTGTCCCCAAGGGCCCGCATCGCGCAATTGATTGGCTAATTGCAAAGACAACTGATCCGATTTCAATTCACCATCGGTTTGAATCACTGCTTGCAAATCTTCTTCCTGTAATTGACGTCGCACTTCTTCGTCAAATGCTTTTGTAAAAGCGTCAAAATTATTGCGTAATAAACTCATGCCCGCCGCCATGGCGTGGCCGCCGAATTTTTGTAATAGTTCAGGATGTTTTTTAGCAACTGCATCCAGTGCATCACGAATATGCAAGCCGGGAATTGAACGTGCAGAACCTTTAATTTCGTCATTGCCGACATCAGCAAACACAATTGTCGGGCGATGATATTTATCTTTGATACGCGAAGCTAAAATACCAATCACACCCTGATGCCAGGTTTCGTCAAATAAACATAAACCCCAGGGTAAAGATTGCTCATCCAACGCCAATTGTTTTTGCAACATGCGCAAAGCTTCTTGTTGCATTCCACCTTCAATCGCTTTGCGATCACGATTTAAATCGTCCAACTGCAATGCCATTTCACGTGCGAGTGATGGGCTATCACATAGCAAACATTGAATGCCCAATGACATATCATCCAAACGTCCAGCGGCATTTAACCGCGGACCAATCGCAAAACCCAAATCACTGGCGACAATTTTTTGTGAAGTTTTTCCAGCAACTTCCAACATGGCATTAATGCCAGGACGCGCATGACCCGCGCGCATACGCGCCAAACCTTGCGCAACCAATACACGATTGTTGTGATCCAGGGGCACTACGTCAGCAACAGTTCCCAATGCAACCAAATCCAAAAAACTCGCCATATTGGGTTCAGCAATTCCACTTTCTGCAAACCATCCCATCGAACGCAATTCTGCGCGTAATGCATTCATCACATAAAAAATAACACCAACGCCTGCTAAATTTTTACTGGGAAATGGGCAACCCGGTTGATTCGGATTCACTATGGCATCGGCATCCGGTAAAAATTCTCCAGGCAAATGGTGATCAGTAATAATGACGGCAATGCCCAATTCGCGTGCGAGATTCACGCCTTCAATACTGGAGATTCCGTTATCAACTGTAATGATCACATCAGGTGTTTGCGCTGCTGCTACTGTGACAATTTCCGGTGTTAATCCATAACCATATTCAAAACGATTAGGCACTAAAAAATCGACGGATTGCAAACCCATCGCACGCAATGCCAACACACCCAATGCACTACTGGTTGCACCATCTGCATCAAAATCACCAACAATCATAATTTTCGCTTGTGCAACAACCGCATCCGCCAAAATACTCACAGCATCTTGCAGACCTTTGAAATTCGGTTTCAATAATTGTGCAAGTGAATATTGCAATTCATTTTCATTTTTGATGCCACGCGAAGCGTAAATGCGTTGCAATAGCGGGGGAATAGTTTGGGGTAACCCGGTGGTTTCGATAATTTTTCGTTGGCGGATTATTTTTTGCATTGGGGGATTGCCCTCACCCTCTCCCAGAGGGAGAGGGAATAACTACTTATTCAAACTACGAAGTACATCAAAGTTCGCTCTCCCTCTGGGAGAGGGTTAGGGTGAGGGGAAATTTACTTCCTCACATTCGCTGCAATAAATTCCTGAACTTTTTTCAACTCCTGCGGCAACACTGTATAACGCTCTTCACGTTGAAATAAATCTTTCATGTGATGAGGCAATGCAGGATCTTGCTCTTGCCCTGCTTTGCGTACAGCTTCAGGAAATTTTGCCGGATGCGCGGTGGCCAAGCACACCATGGGAATATCATGGCGGCGACGGGTTTTGCGTGCAGCTTCAACACCGATTGCAGTGTGCGGATCAAGCAAGTAGCCAGTATTTTCAAACACATTGCGAATCACATCAATAGTGACTTGATCGCTCACGCCATAGCTAGTGAATAATTCGCGTGCGCGTAACAAAGCGGATTCTTTAAGAGTCATGCTGCCGGATTTAAAATCTTCCATCAATTGGCGAATTGCATTGCCATCGCAATCATACAAATCAAATAACATGCGCTCGAAATTACTCGACACCATAATATCCATACTCGGCGACAAAGTATGTTGCAATTGATGTTTGCTGTGATCGTTGCTGCTGATACACCGATGCAGAATGTCATTGCTGTTAGTACCAATCACTAATTGATCAATTGGCAGTCCCATTTTTTTCGCAAGATAACCCGCAAAAATATCGCCAAAGTTTCCAGTCGGAACCGAAAAAGACATTGGACGATGCGGAGAGCCCAATGCGAGACCCGCATAAAAATAATAAACAATTTGCGCCATAATGCGTGCCCAATTGATTGAATTCACTGCAACCAACTGACGGCCTTCTGGCAAAAATGATTGATCCGCAAAACTGGCTTTCACCATATTCTGACAATCATCAAAATTTCCTTCGAGTGCGATATTAAACACATTCGGTGCTAACACACTGGTCATTTGTCGACGCTGCACATCGGACACACGATTGTGTGGATGCATAATAAAAATATCGATGTTGTCACAGCGACGGCAACCTT
>CAZICR010000209.1:0-5888 GCA_964537795.1 uncultured Cellvibrionaceae bacterium
TGGGATGGAAAAGTTAAATATACTTCGGATTATTTCGATCAGCTTTTTGATTGGGCGATTCATTTAATTAAAAATGGCAAAGCCTTTGTCTGCAATTTATCGGCAGACGAAATGCACAGCTACCGCGGCAATTTTAATGAGCCGGGCAAGAACAGTCCTTATCGCGACCGCAGCGTCGAAGAAAATCTTGCGCTGTTTGAAAAAATGCGTGCTGGTGATTTCGAAGAGGGGGCTTGTTCATTGCGCGCTAAAATCGATATGGCATCGCCCAATATCAACATGCGCGACCCAATTTTGTATCGTATTAAAAAAGCTCATCACCATCAAACCGGTGACAAGTGGTGTATTTATCCTTCATACGATTTTGCACACGGCCAAAGTGATGCCATTGAAGGCATTACACATTCTATTTGTACATTGGAATTTGAAGATCATAAACCACTTTATAATTGGTTTATTGAAAATCTCCCTGTACCAGCAGTACCGCGTCAATATGAATTCGCGCGATTAAATATCAATTATGCTGTCACCAGTAAACGTAAATTAAAACAACTGGTGGATGAAAATTATGTGGATGGATGGAATGATCCGCGCATGCCTACCATTTCTGGTATGCGTCGTCGTGGATTCACCCCAGCTGCGTTGCGTAATTTTTGTGAGCGCATAGGTGTCACACGTTCCGACAGTGTTGTCGATGTTGGCATGCTGGAATTTTGTGTGCGCGATGATCTGGATAAAAACGCTCCGCGCGCTATGTGCGTACTGCAACCTTTAAAATTAACACTGACCAATTATCCTGCTGATAAAACAGAATTACTGACATTACACAATCATCCCAATCGCGAAGACTTGGGGGATCGTGAAATTACTTTTTCCAATGTATTATTTATTGAGCAAGAAGATTTCCGTGAAGAAGCTAATAAAAAATACAAGCGTTTAGTCTTGGGCAAGCGTGTGCGTTTGCGTGGCGCTTATGTGATTGAAGCTGAGTCTGTTTTAAAAGATGCGAACGGAAATATTATTGAAGTTTTGGCAAAAGTGGTTGAAGGCACTTTGGGTAAAGATCCGGAGGACGGCGTAAAACCTAAAGGCGTCATTCATTGGGTGTCAGCAAATCACCATATTAATTGCGAAGTGCGATTGTATGATCGCCTGTTTAACGACGAAGCACCTGATGCCGGCGGCAAAAACTTTTTGGATGCAATGAATCCCAATAACTTACAGATTCTTGAAAATTGCAAAGCCGAACCCAGTTTGGCAAAAGCAATAGTAGGGCAAGGATTTCAATTTGAACGACAAGGTTATTTTTGTCTGGACAGTAAATATTCCACGCCAAAAAAATTGGTGTTCAATCGTACGATTAGTTTGAAAGATAGTTTTGCAAAAACGGAAGAGCAGGAATAGAGCGATAGATTCCTGCTTTTTCAAAGGGAGGGACAATGTTTCCCTCTTGCAGAAGAGACACCAGAGAAAAAATAAATTAACCGGATAAATCATGCTACAAATTTACAACACACTGACTCGTCAAAAAGAAATTTTTAAACCCATTCATCCGGGAAAAATTTCCATGTATGTCTGCGGTATTACTGTCTATGACTATTGCCATATTGGTCATGCGCGAACTTCTATCGCTTTTGATGTGGTTGCCAGATTTCTACGCAGTCAAGGATGGGATTTGAATTATGTGCATAACATTACCGACATAGATGACAAAATTATTCGTCGCTCAAATGAATTAGGTGAAAAGTTCGATGCACTGACAAAACGTTTTATTGATGCCATGCATGAAGATGAGCAAAAATTGGGAATTTTGCCGCCGACTGTTGAGCCTCGTGCGACGGAATTTATTGAACCCATTATTGAAATAGTGAATTCATTGGTCGACAAAGGCCATGCTTATCCTGCAACTAATGGCGATGTGTATTACCGGGTAAACAGTTTTAAGGAATACGGAAAGCTCTCCAACAAAAATGTTGATGAGTTGATGGCGGGTGCTCGCATTGAAGTTGATGAAATCAAAGAAGATGCGCGTGATTTTGTGCTGTGGAAAGCATCAAAATCCGGCGAGCCTTCCTGGGCCTCACCTTGGGGAGCAGGACGTCCTGGCTGGCATATTGAGTGTTCGGCTATGGCAAAAAAATGCTGCGGTGATCAATTGGATATTCACGGCGGTGGTGCCGATTTGCAATTCCCACATCATGAAAATGAAATCGCGCAAAGTGAAGCCGCTAATGGACATCAATATGTAAATTATTGGATGCATGCTGCGCCTTTGCGTGTTGATGGCGTGAAGATGTCCAAATCCTTAAATAACTTTTTTACAATTCGTGACGTATTGGAAAAATATCATCCCGAAGTCGTAAGATTTTTTCTGATCAGTAGTCACTATCGTAGCCCGATTAATTATTCGGAAGATAATCTGATTGAGGCTCGTGCAGGTATCGAACGTTTTTATAATGCACTTCGCGATTTTGCTGATGTTGCGCCCACTGATTTGTCAAAGATGCAAAACAGTGAATACTATAAAAACTTCGTCGAAGCCATGAACGATGATTTTAATACGCGTGTTGCGTTGGCCGTAATGTATGATTTGGTTCGTGATCTCAATACTGTTGCAAAATCGGATACTCAACAGGCAGAAAAACTGGTGGGTGAATTAAAAGCTATGGCTGCGATTCTGGGTATTTTGCAATGCAACCCCACAGAATTTTTACAATCTGGCTCATCAAACCAAATTTCTGCAGAAAGAGTCGAGCAATTAATTGCTGATCGTATTCAAGCGAAAAAAGATAAAAATTACGCGCGTGCGGATGAAATTCGCAAAGAGCTCACTGCTGCTGGTATTTTGATTGAAGACTCGAAAGATGGTACTACTCAATGGCGCAGAGAGATCTAGGTAGCATAGTGAAAAGTTGGCGAAAATCTTTGTTTGGTAACCGTGGCTTCGGCGTCAATATGCTTGCCTGCTTTTGTTTTATTATGCTGGCCGTTTATGGCTGGGGGTTAGGTTGGCAAGAAGTTGGAAAATATTTTTTAATGTTTCTTTTGGTGTTGATTATTATTTTGATTCCCGCATTTTTGTTAGGATTTTTGCTTCGAAAAATTCGTAAATGAATTTTTAAGGTGTATTTGTATTGAGTCTATTGGTATTCGATAGAAAAATTACAGTTCCACCCGGTTATGAGGAGCGGGAATGCTTTCTTGTAAGCTATCGAATGCCTCTTTGCAATAACTGTTTTGTTTTATGTTGTGAATCGAGCGTTAATGTGGCAGATTTTTCAGTAATAAATTTTTTTATTCAAGAAGTAAAACGTTTGTCCATATCTATTGCGGGAAATGATGAATCATATGTATGTATTATGAGTGGTGGACTTGTCAGAAAAAGAAATAATGTACATTTACATGTTTTTATAATAAAAAGTCGATCTCATAAAGCTTGGTTGTATTCATTGTTGGCTATCATTCAAGTTGCATCGTTAATGAAGCGATTTTTCAAAAGGTGCATTAAATTAATCAAACCCGATTCAAAATAATTTCCAGCACTACTTTGCTGCCAAAGTAAGCCAGCATCAAGCTGACAAATCCCGTGAGCGTCCATCTAATTGCTTTGTTGCCGCGCCAGCCGCGGAAGTGGCGGCCACAAAGTAATCCGGCATAAATAAACCAGGCAGCGATTGCAAAAACAGTTTTGTGAATCAAATGTTGTGCAAACATATCTTCCAAAAACCAAAAACCTGAAGCAATTGCCAGAGTTAATAAGATTTCACCGATCCAGACAAATTCAAACAGCAATGCTTCCATGGTTTGTAAGGGCGGCAATAATTTTGTTTGGGCAAAGTGTTGTTTGTTTTTTAATAATTTATTTTGATAGGCTAAAAAAACTGCTTGCAAGCTGGCTATGGTTAACAAGCTGTAGGCAAGAATTGACAGGATCACATGTACGGCAATGTGGAAATCCAGAATTAATTGCTCACCAAGGTAATCGCCGATTATCGCCAAAATTAAAGATAAGGCAGTCAGCGGGAACAGGAGAAGAAATAAATTCTGTAGTGGTTTTTTAATGCTGCTGATTAATACGATCGTATTGATCACCCAAAAAATCAACGATGACGCATTGAATAAACTCAGTTGGAATCCTGCGTGTGTAAAGCTGGCTGTGAAAATCGCGACACCATGCAGTGCCAGTGCCAACAAGCAAATGCCAACTATCTGTTTTGTTGAAGGTGATGCTTGCTGTTTTATTTTGCTCCATATAAAGATAGAGGCTGATACATAAATCAGGAATGCGGCAAGGTTGGCAATAAGTATCGTCATGGCAAGAAGGATCTCGTAATCTTGCGACGATTGTGTCACAGCGCGGCGTAAAATTACAAACGGCGGGTATTCGATCTTGAATTCGGGGTGTTGGAATAAGTGACAAGTTGTCGAAATTCGAAACTAGAAGAGTGCGGTTTTAAGGACGGGCCACTTCTTCAATTCGCTTCCATTTTTAATTAAGACCGAATAAGGACACTCAATAGTGGTAGGTTTGGTGTCGCTCAGGGTAAAAAAGTACAGATTTTCAGCTTCAACTTCTGACTTTAATGCAGGGTAATAGACATTAACCTTGTCTTCATCCAGTAAAGGAAAAAATCCGTTAGTGCCATGAGCCATATAGCGAATCTCTCCCATGCCCAGATTCATGGCAAACAATTGAAGTTTTGTCAGCATTCGGTCATCGATTTGGCCAGCGGTGGAAATGACATAGGTATTGTAAAAAAAATCTTCTTGTTCGGATCGGCGTAACAGGTAATTGGGCAGGATTTTTTTATCTTCGGCTGTTTGGTATTCCTTGTAGGCCTTTTTCCAGAAGCTGAAAATAAAAAACAGATTGGGAATATGTTTTTTGTAAAAGGCGGGATCTTCAAGTCGTTGTTTTAGTATTTCAACACTCATTTTTGAAACTCATATTTGAAAGAGGGAAGAATTACACCCAGTGGCGCAGATAATAACAGTTAAAAATGACAATTCAGTACCAAGAGTGAAATTCAGAAAAATTTAAGATTTGGAAAAACCTCTATTCCAAGGTCGCAACTGCCGGGGTGAGGGGGTATAATTCGGCCAATTTTTGCATAAATGAGATGTGTTCATGTTCGATAATCTTACCGACCGCCTTTCCCAAACCCTTCGCAGTATTACCGGTAAAGCCCGCCTGAGTGAAGACAATATCAAGGACGCACTGCGTGATGTGCGCAAAGCCTTGTTGGAAGCGGATGTGGCATTGCCTGTAGTGAAATCATTTATTGACCAGGTGCGCAGCCGTGCCATGGGACAACAGATCAGCAAGGCGCTCAATCCAGGGCAACAATTTCTCAAGATTGTTCAGGCGGAATTGGTTGCGACCATGGGGGAGGCCAACGAAAGTTTGAATCTGGCCCAACAACCGCCAGCGATTATCCTGATGGCAGGTTTACAGGGTGCCGGTAAAACCACGTCGGTTGCCAAACTGGCGCGCTTTCTGAAAGAGCGCGAGAAGAAAAAAGTGTTGGTGGTAAGTGCTGACGTTTATCGTCCAGCGGCTATCCAACAATTACAAACACTCTCCGGTGAAATTGGTGTGGATTGTTTCCCTTCTTCCGGCGATCAAAAACCATTGGATATAGCCCGCAATGCTCTTGATCACGCCAAGCGCCAATTCTTTGATGTATTAATTGTCGATACTGCCGGCCGTTTGCATGTTGATGAAGAGTTGATGGTTGAAATCAAACAACTGCATGCGACATTAAACCCGGTTGAAACCTTATTTGTAATCGACGCTATGATCGGTCAGGATGCGGTGAATACAGCCAAAGCATTTAACGATGCATTACCTCTGACCGGTGTGATTCTCACCAAAGCCGATGGTGATG
>CAZICR010000210.1:0-5872 GCA_964537795.1 uncultured Cellvibrionaceae bacterium
ACCCAAGGCGTTAAATTAGAAGCAGAATAGGATACAGTTTCTGCTATCCAACCCAATTCTTCCGGATGGACAACATCCAATATTTTTTGAGCCGAGTGTGAAACTTCTTCAGGGGTCACTCCATAAATATTGTAAATTCCAGGACTCGCATAGGGATAAAAAAAGGTACCATCTGGCCGCAATTGATATTGGTATAAAAAACCTGGTAAATGCTCTGACAGCTTTTTAAAGCGCTCGATAATAATTTTCTTTTCTTCATCACGTATGCGACGATCAATCACCGCTGCCGCCCAACGTGACAACAAATACACAAAATCCTTATCCAATTGATCGTAAGGTTTTTCTCGGCTTTTAGGTGCACTAAAAAACAAAGTTCCATGAACCTCGCCGGATATGATGATGGGCGCACCAATATAAGACTCATGCCCACCATTCATTAATGCTGGATGATTTGCATAAATTGACTTGCGCATATCATCCTCAGCGAGCATATCTTTATTGGCAATTACCAGACTACAAAACGTATTTTCCAGCGCAACATAAGGTATATGCATTTTTTCATGCACATCTATATAACTGCGATACCGAAAATGTTTTTTATTAATATCGCCGATCCCTGCCCGGGTAACACCCATATATTTTGCAGCCAGATTTAATGCTCGTTTCAATTGTTCATCAACATCATTAATTGGCAAAGATGTTATTTCGTTTAAAGTTTGCAACGCAGCCTGTTGTCGAATGCTGAATAATTCAGCATCTTTTCTATTGGTAATGTCAGTATAAACACCGACAATCAATGTTGCCTTGGCTGACGCATCCCTTTCGACAACCTTGCCACGGGATAGAATCCATTTGTATCCACCATCACCGGTTTTTACGCGATATTCATTTTCGAACATAGGCGTTAAGCCTTTTAAATGATTCATCATGTCATTGTGATGACTGCGACGGTGATTGGGATCCAACACATTGACCCAATCCACCAGATCCATTTCATTCTCACCCTGGGGTAATTTGAGTAACTGTCGCCATTCCGGTGAGAACCGAATTCTGTTTTTTACTATGTCCCATTCCCAAAATCCGGAATCAGTTGATCGTAATGCCAGCGCCAAACGCGCTGAATTTTGTTCCACCAACTTGTGCTCTTCAGTCAATAATTGTTGGTGATTTTGTTTTTCCTGTTGTTGGAATTTTAAAAACAATCGAAAACTAAAATAGAACAAAAATTGTAACAACAGCAATACACTAGCCCATTTCCAATAAGCCCTGTCCAATGTTTGCTGATAATTGTTGTATTCAGTTGTAATATTGGTCCAGATAATAATTGCCAATCGTCGGGTTGAATGATTAATCCAACTTGCCAAAAAAACGCCTTCCGGAGTTTTAATCAATTGTTCTGGTTGTTCAGTGACTATCAAACCTTGCTGCCACCAACCACCAACGGGTTCAAATGCAACCTCCAGCCGCCAATCACCGACTAGCGTTGGATGCATTTGTTTACGTTTCTGATCCCAAAGTAAAACATCGGCTATATGTTTATGCAGCAAAGCGGCCGCGCTGGATTTGGTTTCGAGGCGAATAGCTAGTTCGATAACCGCTATCACTTTTTGATTATCCATCACTGGAATTAATAAACGATTGGCGCTGCCCTGACGTGAAGTTGAAAATATTATTGCAGATTTTTTATTGTTAAAAATTTCTGTCAATTCAGGCCTGGATTGACCAAGGCTATCGGACAATAGTTTGGGATTTTCCATAGTGACTACACTCACTCCCGGAGTGAAATGTAAATTGAATTCGCTAATCCCTTGCTCTTGCATTTTCAACCAAAAGTGTTCCATTTGATAATAAAGCTGATCGTGATGCTGTTGTTTTTTTTCGATATTCAACGAAGAATTATTCTGTTGTTGGTAAAAAATAGATTTGATGTCGGCAATTAAACGAGCATCCAGCAAAACGGGTTGTGCCAACACCAATAAGTCCTGACCAATTTGTGCCTGTTTACGTTGCCACTCGTTTTGTTGTTTGAATGCCAGAGTCGATTGTTGTCGTGCCCACACATCTTGCAGGTATCGTGTTTCCTCAAAACACAAATAAAACAACACCAGCGCCAGTAAAGTCGCAACAATAAAATAAACCGTCTGAAATTTATTACTGGTTAACAAGCTGCCTACTCTCAAATCCCATTATAGGGTTGGCATAACATTCCCCCTCGCAAATCAGTATCTGGAAGATTTGCGGGATACCAACATCTCTGATTGAGTGTAGTGCAAATTCAGGGTTTAACCCTGTGAACTGTCCTTTTCAGCTCGTTTGCGGCGGGCTTCTTTGGGGTCTGAAACCAACGGACGGTAGATTTCAACCCTGTCACCTTGATGCAACAGGTGCTTATCCGCGGTCTCCAAACCTTTAGTGCCAAGGGATTGTCCGAAAATACCCATTTTGAGGTTGTCTAAATCTATCTCAGGGAAGTGCTCCTGAATGCGCGAGCGCTTTACTGCCTCCATAGCGGTAGTGCCAGGTTCAACCAGCAGGCTGATAATTTTTTGTTTGTGTGGCAATGCGTAAGCCACTTCGACGGTTATAAGATCAAAATCCGCCATGAACACCTCATTTGTATGAATAAATTATGTCTGCCCTGCGACAAATCGCATCAACCTGTTGCTGACTGATAGCCGCAAACATTTTACCTGCAGCCATTTGCAGAAAGCGATTCTGCAATTCGAAATGCAATTCAAATTCTACTTTACAGGCTGAATCACTCAGGGATTTGAATCGCCAAAAACCTTCGAGACGGGAAAATGGTCCCTCGATTAATTGCATATGGATCAGATCCGGTGAAGTTAATTGATTGCGAGTGGTAAAGGATTGGTTGAATCCGGATTTATTCAAGGACAACTCTGCCTCGACCCAATTATCCCCCTTGTGCAAGACTTTTGCCCCCACACAACCTGGCATAAATTGCGGATAAGACTCTACATCATTGACCAGATCAAACATCTGCTGCGAAGAAAATGCGACCAATGCGCTGGCAGTGACTGTTTGCATGCAAATACCTTGGTTATTCCGCCCAATAAAGCCCGCAATTCTAAACGATTTTATCGCTATAATGCGGCGCTCGGTTTAAACAGGATTAGACGCCCCATGGCCAGTAAAAAGCCCAAACAAAACAGCAACACTATTGCGTTGAATAAAAAAGCCAAATTCGATTTTGAATTATTCGAACGTATTGAAGCGGGCATCGCCCTGACCGGATGGGAGATCAAAAGCCTGCGCGCAGGCAAAGGACAAATTACTGATACCTATGTCATATTCAAAAATAATGAAGCTTGGTTGTTGGCAGCACAGATACAACCTTTAGCCAGTGCATCGACTCACTTTGTCACCGATCCTTATCGCACACGCAAATTGTTAATGCATCGCCGCCAAATTGATCGATTGCAAGAAGCCAAAGAACAAAAAGGTTACACTGTTGTTTGCACAGCGCTCTATTGGAAAAACCATATAGTGAAATGCGAAGTAGCGTTGGCCAAAGGCAAACAGCAACACGACAAACGACAAACCGAAAAAGAACGCGACTGGGCACGCGATAAACAACGCTTGTTTCAAACCACTCAAAAGCGGGATTGATAGAATTAGTGATTATTTGAGATTAATTCCAACACCCGCCTGTTGCCATTTTTTAACTCATCCATGGCCCAACGATAACGGGGAATGCTGTTAAACAATTCATCAAAGCTACCGTCTTTTATCGCAAGATTTAATCCCTTCTCTATACGCGAAGCCAGTACTTGATTTTCTTTACTAACAAAAAAATAAAATTCATTTTTGTAGTGAAGCAACAAATCCCGCTCCATCACCAACTTGAGCTCCGGGTAAAAATTCACTTCCGTTTGCACCTGATAAAGTCCCCGGGAGAAGTAATCATAACGTTTTGCAGCCAACATTTTAAAAAGTTTTCCGTAACCCACCGCATATACCTGGGGCAAGTTATTCAATTTCATAACCGGGGCGTCAACCCATTGCGGATTCATGCCACCCGTAAATGTTTGAAAATCTTTCAATGATTGAACTTTTGAAAATTTTGCCTGATCTTCACTACGAATAATCAACACACGATAATCACTCAACTCTTTCAGCAAAGAAATTTTAATCGGAAGTAGCTCACGCTCAAACTCAGGTGATGTCGCTGACCAGATCACATCAAGTTGATTTTGTGCCAAGCCTTTACGCAAACGCTTGTCTGCAGTCCAGTTGATTGTCTCCAACAATTCATAAGGCCCGTAAGTAACTTCTGTTTTATTTAAAGCCAAGCGCAATAACTGGGAGAAATAGTAATCTTCATGGTTAATATCGTAAGAAGCTATTTTTGGGATGATAATTTTTCCTGGCGGCAAATCTGCAGCATGCACGCTTGTATTGGCGAATATCACAAATAACAATATTAAAAACCGGCAATAATTCATAAACTGTAAACTCGCAATCAGGTCTCTTTATTTAAGCCAAAAAAAAGCCCGCTGAACAGCGGGCTTTACATAATCAACCTGTTATTTACTCTTCGATCACAGTTTCAGCAGTTTTTGCTGCAGATTCAGGATTGGCATCAGCAATAGCTTCTTTGATTGATAATTTGATGCGACCGCGTTGATCAACATCCAAACATTTAACTTTAACAATCTGGCCTTCTTTCAAATAATCGCTGACATTAGCAACACGCTCGTCAGAAATTTGTGAAATGTGCACCAAACCGTCTTTGCCTGGCAGGAAGTTTACGAACGCACCAAAGTCAACGATGCGCACCACTGTGCCTTCGTAAATTGCGCCCACTTCTGCTTCGGCCACAATGCTTTGCACGCGCAATAATGCAGCTTGCAAAGATTCATTGTCATTCGCATAGATTTTCACTGTACCGCTGTCATCAATATCGATTGATGAATTGGTTTCTTCGGTGATAGCACGAATAGTCGCACCACCTTTACCGATGATGTCGCGAATTTTATCCGGATGAATTTTGATAGTTTCAAAACGTGGGGCATTGTCACTGACGACATTGCGAGAGATGCCCAGAACTTTATTCATTTCACCGAGAATATGCAGACGCGCAGCCAAAGCTTGCTCCAACGCGATTTCCATAATTTCTTCAGTGATACCTTCGATTTTGATATCCATTTGCAGTGCAGTTACACCACTTGTGGTTCCGGCCACTTTGAAATCCATATCGCCCAAATGATCTTCATCGCCCAGAATGTCGGTAAGAACAGCGAATTGATCACCTTCTTTCACCAGACCCATGGCAATACCAGCAACCGGTGCTTTCAGAGGAACACCGGCATCCATTAACGCCAAGCTTGAACCACAAACTGACGCCATAGAACTTGAACCGTTGGATTCAGTAATTTCACTAACCACACGCAAGGTGTAAGGGAAATCGGCTTCTGCTGGCAATACCGCTTGAACACCACGTTTTGCCAAGCGACCATGACCAATTTCACGACGACCCGTTGAACCCATGCGGCCACATTCGCCCACAGAGAAAGGTGGGAAGTTGTAATGCAACATGAAAGATTCTTTTTTCTCCCCTTCGAGGAAATCAATCACTTGTACATCGCGCGCATTACCCAATGTTGCTACAACCAAAGCTTGTGTTTCACCGCGAGTAAATAAGGCAGATCCATGAGCTTTGCCCAACACACCCACTTCAACACGAATCGGACGCACGGTTTTGTTGTCACGACCATCAATACGTGGCTCTTTTGCCACAATACGTGAACGCACCAAACGATATTCATAATTACCAAATTCAGCTTTCACTTCATCAGCAGAAAAACCTGTCGCTTCAGTGGCTAATTCTGTAACGGCTTGATTACGTAAC
>CAZICR010000211.1:0-5844 GCA_964537795.1 uncultured Cellvibrionaceae bacterium
CCCCTAACCCCCCTTTTTCAAAGTGGGGAACTGTTCCCTCTCCCTTTGGGAGAGGGCTAGGGTGAGGGAAAATTTAAAAACACGAGAAAAAACTATGTTCAATGCACTACCACTATTACCCGCCGATCCCATATTAGGTTTAAGCCAAGCTTACGCCAAAGATATCAATCCACAAAAAGTGGATTTAGGTGTCGGCGTTTATAAAAATGATCAAGGCCAAACACCGATTATGCAAGCGGTGATACAGGCAGAAAAAATATTAATTGCCAATCAAGCTACCAAAGCTTATACCGCACCTGCTGGCATCGCCGGAGCTAACGAAGCAGCAACACAATTAATTTTTGGAGCGGATTTGCTTGCACAAATTCAATCGCGCGTGCGGACTATTCAAACACCCGGCGGGTGCGGTGCGTTGCGAGTAGCGGCGGAATTAATTCAACGTGCTAAAAAAGGTGCGACTCTCTGGGTGAGTACACCAACTTGGGCGAATCACGTTCCTTTGTTGGGTAATGCAGGTTTAACGCTAAAAGAATATCCCTATTACGATTACAAAAATCATGCGATTGATTTTGCTGCTATGAAAAATAGGCTGCAATCAGTGCCTGCTGGCGATATGGTGTTGTTACATGCTTGTTGCCACAATCCTAGCGGTGCCGATTTATCAAAAGAACAGTGGAATGAATTAGCCGATATCTTTGCTGAGCAAAACTTAATTCCCTTTATTGATATGGCTTATCAAGGTTTTGGTGATGGGTTACAAGAAGATGCTTATGGCATTCGTTTAATGTCATCACGATTGCCTGAAGTGATTGTTGCTGTTTCTTACTCGAAAAATTTCGGTTTGTATCGTGAGCGCGCGGGCAGTTTGTCGATTGTGTTTGCTGACGAAAAACAAGCTGATGCAGGATTAAGTCAGTTGTTAAGCGTCACTCGCGCCTTATATTCCATGCCGCCTGCTCACGGAGCTGCATTGATCGATATCATTCTGCACAGTGATGAATTAACCAAAGTATGGTCGGAAGAATTAACTTCCATGCGTCAACGCATTGCGAATTTACGCCGTGATTTGGTAACACAATTAAATCAATTGCAAAATAAACAGGACTTCAGTTTTATTGCCAATGAAAAAGGCATGTTTTCCTTTTTAGGCTTAAATGTTGAGCAGGTGCACCAATTAAAAAATCAGTACAGTATTTACATGACGGACACCAGTCGCATTAGTGTGGCGGGTTTGACCGCGAATAATTTGGGTTATGTCGCGAAGGCGATTGTGTCGGTGTTGTAAAGACCCCTTGCCAGAGGAGGTGACTAATTGCACTCTGAAAAAGTAGGGAGTGAAGTCCCTCCTGGCAAGGGTGAGGTTAGGAGGGGTCTTAAACTAAATAAGGTAAAATTATGAAAGTCATAGCCCATCGCGGTGGCCCATTAATTGGTGAAAAGCCTTTGCCGGAAAATTCGTTAGCGGCAATTCAACGTGCATTGGATTTAGGAATTAAATCCATCGAAATCGATGTGATCGCTTCAAGCGGAAAATTATGGATCAGTCATGATCGACGTTTGGGTCGAACAATTTCTGGAAAAGGTGTGATCGCAGATTTACCTTTGGAATATTTACAGCAACAAACACTTGCCAACGGTGAATTTATTCCACAATTGTCGGATATTCTTGAATTGGTTAAAAACAAATCCGAATTAAATATCGAGATCAAAGGGCAAAATACTATTCAGCCCGTCATTGAATGCTTGCAAGTTTGGGTTGTGGAGCAACAATTGGATTGGGAGCAATTTAATGTATCCAGCTTTGATCACCAACAATTGTATCAATCTCTGCAATTGATGCCGCAATTACGTCGAGGTGTGCTGATTGAAGGTATTCCAATTGATTATGCTGGTGTCTGTCGTTCTTTAAAAGCCTTTTCGCTGAATTCCCATTTGGGTTTCTTTACAAAAGCCTTGTTGGCAGATGCAAAACGTCATGGAGTAGAAAACTGGGTTTATACTGTAAATTATCGTGACGATGCAGACTGGTTAAAAGGTTTGGGAGCTGATGCCATTTTTACGGATAAACCCGATTTGATGTTGGATTTATAATGATTTATTAATCAGTATTCATTTTTAGCAGAGGCCGGGTATGAATTCTTAGTTTTCTGTTTGGTCGTCACTGCGTTTTTTTGGTGGAAAGAGTGCAACTGTTGAAACTTCAGCGCTGGTAAATAATGAAAAATTTTTAATAGATGTCTTTAATCCACTTTGCACATTAATCGATTCGTTTCCTTTTTAACAACGGCGTAGCATTCGCAAACACGACCTTCAAGCATTTGTCGATTCGGCACGCTAATATGCCCGCGTCGGTAACCAATGCAGCCTGCGGTTTGTAATTTGCCCGCCGCATCCGTCACGCTTTCGCGTCGCACGCCGAGCATGCTCGCGACAAATTCTTGTGTCATGACCAATTCTTTTTCTTGCAGGCGATCAATCGTGAATAATAACCAGCTGCACAATTGTTGTTCTACCGAGTGGTGACGATTGCACGCAGCGGTTTGAAATATTTGTGTCATTAATGATTGTGTATAACGTAGCAATAACCGTTGCAAAAAAGCGCCGCAATTAAATTCTTCTTTTAATACTTGTCCTTCTAAACGGTAAGCAAAACCTGCTGTGCGTACCAGTGCTGAACTTGGCGTGGTATTGCCGCCCATAAATAATGAAATGCCTACCATGCCTTCTTTGCCAACGCCTGCTGTTTCTGTAGACGCGCCGGATTCGGTGACATAGTACAGCGACAAAATCGATGTAGTGGGGAAATAAGCGTAGCGTATTTGTTCGTTGGGTTCATATAAGCGGTCGCCCAAACGCATTTGCACTAATTCCAAATTCGGTAAAAGGCGATTCAATTCTTCTTTAGGAAGCGCAGCCAATAGCTGATTTTGTGAAGGACTATTTGTGGGCTGCATTGATATTCTCAATATTATTATTTTTAAGGTTTTTTTGTTCTGTCGGGCTTGATGAATACGGCATGGCTTTGCATTCTATACCAATGCCACGATAGCCAATAAATTGCGCGGATTGATTAAACATAGGTTCGCCACTCACGCGAAAATGTTGTTCTGATCCGTCGCTGTTGGTTCGGCTAAACGCAAAATCTAAAAAGGGTTGGCGTGCAGCAATAATGTCTTGTAATAATGTGCGTTCTGGTTCATTCCAGCCAGCATCTTTAGAAAAATGATTTTTGCTTTTTGTTACATCAAAAGCATCAACTCGAATACCCAGCATATCTAACACGGGGCCAGATGTTTTAGTAAAATTATCATTTTCATCTTGTTCCCAATACCAATCAGATGCTAACTCCGTCAGGCTGCGAAAATGCGCTTCGCTTTCGCGCAATTCGGCGGTGCGTTCTGCTACTGTCGCTTCTAATAAGGCGTTGTAGTTTTCTAATTTTTTATACAGCAAGCGGACTTCTAAGATATTGTAAATGCGTGTTTTTACTTCGACTAAATCAAATGGTTTGCTGATAAAGTCTTTAGCGCCCATTTGCAATGCGCGCAATTTATGTCCGGGCTGTGCGGTGAGTACGATCACAGGTAAATAGCTATCGCTCTCGTTGGTTTTTAAGGCTTCCATTATTTGAAAGCCATCCATCACCGGCATTTGCAAATCGAGCAAAATGAGGTCGTATTTATTTGTGCGATGCCATGCGCACACCAGGAGTGGGTCGGTGGTGGACTCAAGGTTGCTATAACCGGCTGCCGTTAATAATTGTTCTAACAATTGCACGTTGGCTTTTTGATCATCTACAATCAATATGCGGGCTTCAAGAATATCTTTAGGTATTAGTTTCATATTCATCACTCTCCAATGAAATATTTTTTTGGGAAACGGCAAACGCTAAAGCTTCATCCAAGGTGTACATAAACTCATCGACTTTAATAGGTTTTGTTAAATATCTAAAAAATCCTGCCGTCAAACCTTTTTCAATATCGCTGGGGATGGCGTTAGCGCTCAAGGCAACGACAGGAATGTGCGCGGTAATTTTATCGGCATTGAGAATTTTTAAAGCATCGATGCCGCTGATGCCGGGTAAATTAATGTCCATTAAAATAAGATCGGGCTGTGCTACGCGCGCAATCGCAATACCACTTAAACCATCGCGTGCGGTTAATAAATTAATATCGTCGCGGCGCAGCATAAGGTCTTCTATCAACATTAAATTGGCAGGGTTATCTTCCACGTAGAGCAAGGTGTACATCGGCTCATCTGCATTCATTGTTTTCTTGAGTGTTGGCGGTAATTGTTTTTGTGTATCCGTACTATCTAAGGCAAGATGAGTGTAGGTGGTTAAATTCAGCTCTATCCAAAAGGTACTGCCTTTACCCTCATGGCTGTCTAATCCGATGTTGCCGCCCATTAATTCCACCAGCCGTTTAGTCATTACCAAACCTATGCCCGTACCTTCTTCGGCCTTAATTTCTTGGCCGAGTCTATTAAACGGTTGAAATAATTGTGCGATTTTTTCCGGCGATAATCCTTCGCCAGTATCTTGCACGCAAATGCGCACAAGGCCGGGTGAGTCATCAAAACAGGTGACTATCACAGCGCCGTTTTCGCGGTTGTATTTAATTGCATTGGAGAGCAAATTAATCAGCACTTGCTTCAAGCGAATGCGATCTGCTTTTACGCAATAAGATTGATCGAGCACGGGGAAGGTAAGATTAATGCCGCGCTTCAATGCTTGCGGTTCAATCATGGTTGCGCATTCCAGCATCACATCCGCCAGTGATACCGGTTCTATCGAGAGCGATAGTTTTCCCGATTCAATTAACGCGAGATCAAGAATTTCGTTAATGAGTTCTAATAAATACCAACCCGCTTGCAAAATTTGATCGAGGCTGCGTTTTTGTGTTTCTGTGGGCGCGGGCTCACCCAATTCAATCAGTTGTGCAAAACCCAAAATGGCACTCAAAGGTGTGCGTAATTCATGGCTCATGCTAGACAGAAAATTAGATTTAGCAAGGTTAGCTTTTTCAGCAATAGATTTTGCGTTGATAAGTGCAATATTATTATTTTCTAAAACTAAATCGAGATGTTTGCGTTCGGTAATATCGCGTGCCGCCGCGAACACACCTTTTAAGTTTCTATCACGGTCAAAGAAGGTGGTGGCATTGTAAGAGACTATGGTTTCTTGTCCATCGCGTGCGCGTGCAGTGAGTTCATAGTTAGTGACTTTGTTTTCATTCAATACGCGATTGATGGCGACTTCAGCGCGCTCTGGTTCGGTAAAATAATTTTTAAAGGGTGCACCAATTAATTCATCGCGTGTGAAACCGGTGAGTGCTTCCATTTGGCGATTTACGTCACTGATAATGCCGGAAGGGTCGGTCGTTATTAGTGCATCTATATTCGATTCAATCAGTGAGCGTGTATAAAATTGTTGATCACGTAAACGTTGATCTAATTTTTTCTGTTCCTCTTCCACTATTTTGCGTACACTAATATTACGCAACACACTGGTAAAATAGCGCTGGCCACCTAAGCGCATTTCGCTGGCGGTAATTTCTAAAGGAAAGGTGCTGCCATCTTTGCGGCGCCCGAGTACTTCGCGTTCAAAGCCACTGGCTCGTGTTTCATCGCTTGCGCTGTAATATTCTAGCGAGCCAGTGTGATGATCGTGATCCAGTTCAGGAATGATCATGCTAAATTTTTTGCCCACTAATTCAGCGTTGCTATAACCAAACATTTGCGTAATCGCGGGGTTAACCGATTCAATCATGCCGTCATTGGCATGAATGTTAATGATGCCGTCGGCAACCGTATTCAACACGGTTTGCACTAAGGCATTGCTAT
>CAZICR010000212.1:0-5842 GCA_964537795.1 uncultured Cellvibrionaceae bacterium
GTTGGCAATTCCATTTTTGATTATGCAACCGGCTTTGGGTTTGGGAATTGCGGCTGCAAAAACGTCGAATCCGATCCAGGCAAGATTAAAAAGTACAGTAACACATTTGGTATTTGGTATTGGACTTTATGTATCAGCCTGTGTAATAGACTATATTCAAAGCTCAAACTTTTAATAAGATTCAAAATACTAAGGGTTAAACAGATTATGGAAATTTATCAGCTGAAAACATTCATTACCATTGCGCGTGAAGGCAGTATTACACGCGCATCGGAATTATTGTTTCTCAGCCAACCTGCTGTCAGCGCACATATTAAAGCCATTGAAGATGAAATTGGTTTTTCATTGTTTGATCGCACACCACGCGGCATGACACTAACAAAAAATGGAACAAAGCTATTAGCAAAAGCCGAACAGATGATTGCTGTCCATAAAGAACTAATAAATGAAGCAAAACATATCAAAGGTAAACCTCTTGAAAAACTTCGGCTTGGCTCCAATAGAACACCCAGTGCACAAGCGCTGGGAAAGTTATTAGCCAGCGTCACCAAGTCACTTCCAGAAATTGAATTAATTCTGGAATATGGCAACTCCAACGAAATACTCAATGCCATCCGAAATAATTCCATCGACGCAGGCTTTTACACCGACACAGGTGTTTCTCATGATGATTTGAAAACATTGGATGCCGATCAATTTGGTGTTTATCTCGCAGCCCCTGTGGATTGGATTAAAGACATAAATCAAATTGATTGGCAGGAAATAAAAGACATGCCATGGATCTGTCCTGCTTCCAATACTTGTTGTGGTCGCGTCGCAGAAAATTTATTTGAACGCGAAAGTTTTCGTCCGCAAAAAATTGTGAATGTTGATCAGGAAAAAGTGACTCGCACATTAATTGCAGGCGGTGTAGGCTTGGGGTTTTTACATGCAGAAACAGCATTGGAAGCTGCAGCAAAAGGTGAAGTTATATTACTGGGTGATATTCAACAGCAAGTAAAAATTAAATTTGCTGTTGTCGTTGAACGTATGCGTGAACCCTTGATTAGTATGGTGTTTGAATTAGCGAAAAATCATACGTTAATTCCCCACTTTGAAAAAGGGGGGGCAGGGGGGATTTAAAATCTCAGAAAGATTAACCATCTTAAATCCCTCCCCCGCCTCCCTTTTTCAAAGGGAGGAGCTAAACACTCAAATACCGCTGCACCAAATCATCATTCAAATCTTTAATCGGCCCTGTCGCCACAACACTGCCCTTTTCCATGATAAAAAAATCATCGGCAATTCGGCGGGCGAAAGGTAATTTTTGTTCCACTAACAAAACAGTTAATCCCAATTCGCGATTGAGTTTTCGAATGACTTCACCAATATCACGTACCACATTGGGTTGAATACCTTCTGTGGGTTCATCCAGAATCAATAGGGTTGGATCAAGTACCAAAGCACGACCAATCGCCAGTTGTTGTTGCTGTCCGCCCGATAAATCGCCACCGCGACGATTTTTCATTTCCTTTAACACAGGAAATAATTCATAAATTAATGGCGGAATTGATTTGATTTTATCTTTGCGTGCGCCCAATGAGATTTTTAAATTTTCTTCGACTGTCAATAATGGAAATATTTCACGGCCTTGGGGTACATAACCTATGCCGGTGCGAGCGCGGGATTCAGTAGAGAGTTTATTGATATCGTAACCATTCAATTGAATGTTGCCGTCACGCACTGGCAGTAACCCAGTAATGCATTTTAATAAGGTGGTTTTACCCACACCGTTACGGCCTATCAAGCAACCGCAGGTACCTTGTTTTAATTGCAAACTTAAATCCCAGAGTATATGGCTTTGACCGTAATACTGATTGATCGATTTAATATTCAGCACTGCTTATTCTCCCAAATAGACTTCGATCACTTTGGGATCGTTTTGAACTTGATCCATAGTACCTTCCATTAATACGGATCCCTGATGAAGCACAGTGACTTTTTTAGCGATGGATCTGACAAATTTCATATCATGTTCCACCACAATCACAGAATGTTTTCCTGCCAGTGAAGTTAATAATTCTGCAGTTTTTTCAGTTTCTTCACCCGTCATACCGGCAACCGGTTCATCGACTAGTAAGACTCTCGGACTTTGCATCAACAACATGCCTATTTCCAACCATTGCTTTTGTCCATGCGACAAGGCGCCGGCATTTTTGTAACGCAATTCTTGCAAACCAATTTGTACTAATACTTCATCAATACGATATTGCTGTTCCTTGCTGATAGCTCTAGTCAAGGTTTTCCACACGCGCTTATCAGCGGCAGTTGCCAACTCCAGATTTTCGTAAACATCCAATGCTTCAAAAATAGTAGGCTTTTGAAATTTTCTGCCAATACCACCCCGTGCGATTTGATGTTCGGATAATTCCAATAAATTAATTTGTTGACCAAAATAAACCGTACCTGTGTCAGGTTTGGTTTTTCCGGTAATCACATCCATCATGGTTGTTTTACCGGCGCCATTTGGACCTATAATGCAACGCAACTCACCTTCTTCAATATACAGATTCAAATCATTCAAAGCTTTGAATCCATCAAAACTGACACTGATGCCTTCAACATACAGAATCATTTTATGACTGGTATCAAGCGGAGCACCGAAATTCGGATCTTTTTTCGGTAAAACATTTAATGCATGGGCTGCAAGATTCATCAGGCTTTCTCCCCCACAGCTTTCTCGCTTAAAAAGTCATTGGATTTGTTAGTCGATTTTTTTCCGAATCGTGCAAACAAACCCACAATACCTTTTGGTAAAACCAAAGTAGCCAATACAAATAGAGCACCCAAAACAAATGACCAGGATTCAGGTGAATAAGTTGTAAATAATGTTTTGCCATAATTGACCGAGAAAGCACCGACAATGGCACCATACAAAGTACCGCGACCACCAGTTGCCACCCAAACGACCAATTCAATCGAATTTAAGGGAGAGAATTCATTAGGATTGATAATGCCCACTTGCGGAACATAAAGTGCACCGGCAATTCCTGCAAGCACCGCAGAAAAAACAAATAGCCACAACTTGTAAGATTCCACTTTATATCCACAAAAACGCGTACGACTTTCTGCATCACGTATTGAGATAATAATTTTTCCCATGCGTGAGGTAACTATATAGCGACAAGCCAAATAACCTAGAATCAACATCAAAGCTGATGCAATAAAAAGTGCAACACGCGTAGTATCCGCAGTGATCGGAAAACCTACTATATCTTTAAAATCCGTTAATCCATTATTTCCACCAAAACCCATTTCATTTCGTAAAAAAGCCCACATCAATGCGTAAGTGAGTGCTTGAGTGATAATGGAAAAATACACACCGGTCACGCGTGAACGAAATGCCAACCAACCAAACACAAATGCCAGCAATCCCGGAATCAATACAATTAGAATTAATGCAAACCAGAATTGATCAAGACCTTGCCAATACCAGGGCAATTCTGTCCAATTTAAAAACACCATAAAATCCGGTAATTCAGGATTCCCGTATTGACCGCGACCGCCAATTTGTCGCATCAAATACATACCCATCACATAACCACCCAGTGCAAAAAAAGCACCGTGGCCCAAAGATAAAATTCCACAATAGCCCCAAATCAAATCCATTGATAAAGCCAGCAATGCAAAACACAAAAATTTTCCAACCAAGGTGACAGTGTATGTGGACACATACCAGGAAGATTCCGGATCGATTAATAAATTACCTACAGGTACATAAATCATCGCCAGTAATACCAGCCCCAGCACCAACATGCCGCCTCGATCACTGAATAATAAACGTTTGGTTAGCATTTAATTTTTTCTCTTTCGTTAATTGAATCCATGACCCCCTCCCCCGCCTCCCCCTTGCCAGGGGGAGGAGCCAGACTCCCTGCATAATTAAATCGGAGCTGGTTATGTCCCTCCCCCTGGCAAGGGGGTCATGTTTTTAAAAATCAATCCGCCGCCGCCCGACCCTTTTGCGGAAATAATCCTTTCGGTTTTTTCTGAATAAATAAAATTAGTAGAACCAACACCACCACTTTTGCTAAAACCGCCCCAGCAAAAGGTTCCATAAATTTATTTAAAATACCCAAGCCCATTGCACCTACCAAAGTGCCCCACAAATTTCCAACACCACCCAAAACCACTACCATAAATGAATCGATGATGTAACTTTGTCCGAGATTGGGACCAACGTTGGTGAGTTGCGAAAGTGCAACACCGGCAATACCGGCAATGCCCGAACCCAGACCGAACGTCATGGCGTCTACCCAGTTGGCTTTTACACCAACAGCACGAGCCATGCTGCGATTTTGGGATACAGCGCGAACTTTTAATCCGAGAGACGTTTTTTTCAAAATCATTAACAATGCAAAAAACACCATTAATGAAAAGATAAAAATATAGAGACGGTTGTTAGTGATGGATAACACTGGATTCAAACTAATAGATCCACTCATCCAATCCGGTAATTGTACAGCTTGGTTATTCGGTGAAATAAAGGTTCTAACCGCTTGTTGCAAAATCAAACTGATACCAAAAGTTGCCAATAAAGTTTCTAATGGCCGTCCATATAAAAATTGAATAACACCGCGTTCAATAGCCACACCAATTAATCCCGCAATAATAAATGCAGCAGGAATCGCAATAATCAAACTGTATGTAATTTGATTGGGGAAAAGCATTTGCACTCCCCAAGTGACATAAGCGCCTATCATCATCAATTCACCGTGAGCCATATTGATAACGCCCATCACACCGAAGGTAATGGCAAGGCCGATTGCAGACAGCAATAGAACCGATCCCAAACTCAAACCGAAAAATACATTCTCTACAACACGATAAGTCGAAATTCGATCTTCTATAGATTCCAATGCAAGAAATGCAGCTGTGCGCACTTCACTGTCTGTGTCGCTTTCAGCCACACTGCTTAAGGCACTTCGAATTTCCTGTTCCAATGCTCCTTCCAAAATTTGAATAGCATCCAAACGAATTTGTTTATCTTCATTCTGCAAATTCGCTAATGCAATCGCTAAACCCAAACGATTCCGAACATCGCTATCAGGCTCATGTTTAATTCTTTCTTCCAATAAAATTTTGGTGTCCTCATCAATACCATCAGTCATCATGCGCTGAATAGCAAGATTTCTAACATTGGCATCCAGATGATTCAAATTCAGTTGCGCCACCATACCGCGCAATTGCACACGCATAGTGTTATTGATAGGAATTCGTTTCAGATTTTCGGTTTGCTCCGCCGCGATCAATTGTCCCGTTAATGCATCGCTAAAAGTTTGATTGTCACCAGCAATAGCAATTGTCGGACTATCCGATTGGTCAGCATAAAGTTTTCCATCTTGCAAAGCTTCAAACAAAGTCACCACTCGTGAATCATTCAAAGCCGATAATTTTTTAATGGCTTGTCCGCGTTTGGGTAGACTGCCTTGTGTCATTTCTTTTGCCAATCGATTAAATTCGTCGGCAGGTGATTCCACGCTAACAGATTCCTGACTCACAGATTCTTCATTGTCTGAAACTGGTGCTTCTACTTCTTGAGCTAAAGCAATATTTGATAAGTACAAAGATAAAGAAAAGATCAATAGCAACAAACCATTCAAACGAATTATTGAACGTTTTATAGAATTTGTTTTTTGCAGATCTTTCATAGTGTTGCTCGAATAATTTTTAAAAAGTTTTTCTATTGAACAAGACCCCTCCCTAACCCTCCCCTTGCCAGGGGAGGGGACCGATCTCACTCCGCATCAAAATAGAAGGGAGTAAAGTCCCTCCCCCTGGCAAGGGGGAGGCTAGGAGGGGG
>CAZICR010000213.1:0-5829 GCA_964537795.1 uncultured Cellvibrionaceae bacterium
CATTAATGACAGGGCGAGTGTCGCGTCCCCATCGATTATCACTGGGTAAACTGCGTCCGGTATCTCTCGCAAAATAATCGTATTCCGAAAAAGTAATTTCATGTTGACTGATGGAAAAATTTTTCACAGTGACTTGATGAGCGGGTGAACTGGTTGAGTCCTGGTTGGAACCCATTTTAAAACTGCCGCCTTTAACTGGGATCATTACAGGCTTTGTTCTGGCCACAGCTTGGGTAGTTTTTTTGGCGGCTATCGAAGAAGTATTGTTGATTTCTTTTTTAACTAAAATAAATTGCACATTCATGTCGTTGTCATTAATCGTGACCCAACGATTTTGTGTGTTGTAATCCGGGTGGCTGACTTCCAAATGGTATTTCCCTGACTTCAATAATATTCCGTCTGAATAAGTATCACGAATATTCAAAATGCGTACGGTCGCATTGGCAGGTTCCCGTGTGATAGTTAAAGCAAAACGTGGAATGTCGATTGAAGACGCAGCCGAGCTGGAAGATGATTCTATTGGAGCTGAGCTATTTTGCGTTTGCATGCTGGACGATATTGAACTGGAAGAGCTTATCATTGTTGCCGATGAGCTGGATGAGCGAACAATATCCCTGGATGAGCTGGATGATGAGGCCACAAGAAGTGAATCCTGAGCATGTAAAACATTTTGTGAAGATAACATTTTCCAGTAAATACCAAATGCGGTCCAACCGACTAATAACAGAAAGCCGATTGCGACCCAGCGAATTTTTTTATTTTGATCGGCAAGTACATCATCATGAACCTGAGTTCTTAATTCATTTCGGACACTGGCATTCTGTGCTTCGGATTCCAGATAAAATTGTTCAAGATCAGTGGCAGTTTTTAAATAAAATCCACTGGTTTTTGACCAGCGAAGGCGTTGCAATTTTCGCCAGCGCCAATAAATAGCCCGTCCCAGCACCAGCATCAGTTGTGTAAACAAATTACCCACAGTTGCTTCTTCGACATGATTGCGTTGAACCATAGGTTTACGTCTGATCAGTTCCAGATCTTCAATGGCAGCAACTAATTCTTTTCCGCGTTGAAAGCGTTGTTGGGGATCTTTTGCCAACAATTTGTCGAGCAGTGGTTGATAAATAGAATAGGTGGTGGGTAATTTGGGTAAGGGAGCACCTATATGTTTGAGTGCAACCGTAACGGCTTCTTCTCCTTGATAAGGTAATGTTCCTGTCAATAATTCAAAAAACACAATGCCAAGACTATAGAGATCTGCGCGGCCATCAACATTAACGCCTTTACTTTGTTCAGGGCTCATATAATGCGGTGTGCCGACTACTGTGCCTGCATGAGTCATGCGCGAACTCATGGAAATACCTTTGGCAACTCCAAAGTCAGTTAGCACGGCAGTATTGTCAGCACGAAATAAAATATTTTCCGGTTTTATATCGCGGTGTATGTAACCTTTTTCATGTGCATGATCCAGTGCGCTGGCAATTTGTTTCAAAATCCCCAGCGCTTCTTCACCGGTAATTCCTTTAATCATTTTTTCATGTGCTGATCCATTGGGTAAATAATCCATCGCAATATAATTGAGTCCCTGATGGTAGCCAATGTCGTAAACTGAAACTATATTCGGATGAGATAATTGCCCGACAATCGTCGCTTCGGATTGAAAACGTTCACTGAAAGCCGGGTCAGTATTTAATATCGGATTCATTACTTTGAGCGCAACAATCCGCCCGACACTGATTTGAATTGCCAGGTAAACAGTGGCCATGCCACCTTGATTAATTTTTCGTATTACCCTGTAACCAGGAATCTGTAATGCCATACTTGTTAACTAAAGTGAGATCAAAAAAATAAATGTAAAATGCTGAAAATTAATAACATTATTATCGCGCCAAATAAACCGGCATCAAGATAAGGTTTGCCGGTCAAATGAGGAATCCATTGTTTTACAGAAAGCCAAAATGGATGCGGTTGCACGGGTGATTCAATAATTTGCAAGGTGATATTATCGTGTCCGCCATTGGTTAAGGCTGCATGCAAAAGTTGATCAACAGCAGTCAAACTGTTATCCGACAAAGACAATATTTGTGCGATAGTTTTATCATTCATCTCGTCAGTTAATCCATCGCTGCATAACAAAATCCATTGATTGGCTTGCCACTGACCTTGCACAGAATCAACACTGACCTGATCCAATTCCTGCATTCCCAAACATTGGGTAATAATATTTTTTTCGGGATGAATATCAGCTTGCTCGGGCGATATCACCCCTTTTTCGACCAGCATCTGTACATAGGAATGATCAGTGCTGAGCCGTTGAAGATGGCCGCCTTTGCGATCAGGTGTCCAGAGATAGGCGCGGCTATCACCAACCCAGGCGACAGAAAAATTTTTTTCACGGGATTGCAAGGCAACAACGGTTGATCCCATACCTATGGCGCCAATTCCGGTAGCGGCAGATTGCAAAATTGCCTGATGTGCAGCTTGAATGCTGGGCTTTAATTCGGCATTGGGATCAGATTTGATTTTTTGTGCGACAGTATCACGCACTATCGCACTGGCGACTTCACCGGCTTCATGACCACCCATTCCATCGGCAACCAACCAAACTCCCGCCTCGGGTAAACAGAGGTAAGTATCTTCGTTGTTATCGCGCAACAAACCTGGATGGCTGGTTGCGGTATATTCCAGTGGTGAAACGATCATATGTCGATGTGCAGCCTTGTCTTCACAGCTTCAACCAAGCAATTCAATAATTAGCAATGCTAGTGCAATTTTCATCACAACACCAATAGTCGGCCAGAAAATTGGGGGCAGCAATGGTCTATTTCCATTTACAGGGTGCGAATATCAAATTTCAGTGATTTCGCTTGTGTTTGCAATTCATTGTGAGTGACCACTGCACTGCTTGCTTTTTCGGGAATCAAGTAGTTTGTTGCGACTCGTTGTAAATCAGAAATAGTGACATTTAAAATTTGTTGTCTTGATTTTTCACGCTTTTCCCTGGTGCGTCCGAATAATTCAGCGTGAAAGGTGCTTTTGGCTTCTCCGGCGGGTGAACCGGGTTTATCCATGCTACCTATGACGCCCAATATGGCTTCTTCGAGTGATTGGTCGCTGTGATTTTCATTCATAAGCCAATCAATCGATTTGTCAAAATCAGCAAAAGTTTCAACAAATCGTGGATCGCGATACGAATAAAACCGGAAAGCTCCTGATTGATGATCTTGTCCTGCACCACCACCGTAGGCACCACCTTGTTCGCGAATTGCGCGATGCAAATATCCGTTGCGTAAAAAACCTCCCAGTACTGTCAGTGCAGCAGCATCAGGATGATCAGCTGCAACTGTCGGATAAGCTTTTGCACAAAAATTAACTTGCGTGTTGGTAATCCAGGCTTGGTGAATTTGTTCCTGAACCGGTGCCAGCGTAAAAGCAGCAAAATGGTTGATTGCAGGTGCAGGGTGCCAATACTCTTGAATGTTTTGATAATACTCATTCAATTTTTCATCATCGCCAATTAATAAAAATTGTTTGGGCGCCCAACGAATTTTTTCATGAATGGACTTCAAAGCATCAACAAAATTTTCAAGTGCATTGGTATCTTGTAAAGCTTGATCCAATTTTTTTAATTGACTAATCGATTCCAAACCACTGAGTTTGTGTGAAACATTTCCAACAGGGCTCATGCCTGCACAAGCTGCGGTCATTGCCAAACTGTGGCCATGACCGGTAATGCTTTGTTCGCGGCGAGCACGTTGTTGAGTCACTAATTCTTGAATGCGCCCATGCTCATCAAAACGAACTTTTTCAAGCGTATCCAGAATTAATTGATTCATTGCTTGGTGCTGGCGGCCTAATGCTTTGCTCGACAGGGTTAAATAAGCATCACAGGTTTGAATATTATCACCGGCAGAGCGAATGGTTGAAAAAGCGTTGATTGATCCCACTACACTGGCTTGCAGTTGTTGTGTTTGCAAATAATCTTTTTCACCAATACCTACTTCAGTGAGTATCTGGCAGTAGTGTGGTAAATAAATCAGTTGTTCTTCAGAAAGCTCGGGTAACTTCATCACCAGTTGTTGATAAACCAAACCATTGGTGCCTGCGGCATAACGCCGTAAAGGATATTGGTTAACGGTTTCATGACTACCTGGTGTGTAATGCAATGCTGCAGGAACATCGGTCAGTGTGACTTTAGGTAAAATGCTGTCGTCATCTGTTCGTTGTTGTCGCGCTTGCAGATCTTTTGTACGTTGAATAATTAATGCCTTTTCTTCATGGCTTAGCTGCTGCTTTATGCTGGTCAAACGATTTTTTTCTGCTGCTTTTTGTTCATCGGCGAATTGAGTGTCAGGTCTAAATGTTAAACGTACACGATGTTTGTTGTTGAGCAGCCATTTATTAATTAGCTGCGCAACAAAATCCGGTGCAGATACTTTTTCGCGCAATTTTTTTAATGCAGTATCCAGATCCATCAAGACAACTGGATCGCCTCTATGGGTGGCGGCAGTTAGGGCTTGTAAAATCAGCTGTAAACCATAGGGATAACCATCGCCGCCAATTTCGCGTTGTGATAACTCCAATTGATGTAGCGATGCTTCTATTTCTTCTTTGGCAATTCCTTTTTCGACAATTGAAGACAGGGTTTGCAAAATAAATTCTTCAACTACATCGGCATCTTCACGCTGACAACCTTCCAGTCCACAAACAAAAGCCAATTCGCGTGATGAATCATCCAATCCACAAAGTGGCGATGGAGCTTCACCCAATTCGGTAGTTTCCAATGCGTGTTGCAAAGGTGACGCGCTATTATCCAATAATAAATTGGATAATAGCTGTGCTTCTAAATAATCATCCAGGTTAGTGGTTTTACCTAATAACCAACCCACAATATGATGAGTTTTATGATCAATATTTTCTTCTGAATCGACAGGGTAAGCTTCTTCAATGGCAACAGGTGAAAAATAACGTTTTTCATCATTAACCTGAATGATTTGATCCAATTTTTCAAAATGTTTCAACGCTTGTTGCTGAAATTTTTCCTGATGCACAGCGGCTGGTGTATTACCGTATGTCATGAAAATCGCATTACTGGGATGATAGTGCGTTTGATAAAAATCCAACAACTCCTGATAAGTTAAATCAGTAATATGTTCAGGGTCACCACCCGAGTTGTAATGGTAAGTGGTAGTAGGGTAGAGATATTTACACAAACTTTGCCATAGCTGTGAAGGCACGGAACTCATGGCACCTTTCATTTCATTGTACACAACACCTTTAAACACCAAATCCGAATCAGGATTTTCGGTTTCGGAAAATTCCAATCTGTGACCTTCTTGCGCAAAATCCAATTCATCCAGACGCGAAAAAAATACCGCGTCCAAATAAACATCCAGCAAATTATTAAAATCTTTTGTATTTTGGCTGGCAAAAGGATAAGCCGTCCAATCGGAACTGGTGAATGCATTCATAAAGGTATTTAACGAACGACGAACCATCATAAAAAAAGGATCGCGAACAGGATATTTTTTGCTACCGCATAAGGCTGTGTGCTCAAGAATATGGGCTACACCTTTTGAATCCATAGGTAATGTACGCAGTGCGACTAGAAAAACATTTTCATCATTATCCGCCGCCAAATGAATATGCTGGGCTCCGGTTTTTTTATGCCGATATTCTTCAAATACACAATGTAAATGGGTTAATGGTTCACTACGCAGTAATTCAAAATCGGTACAAGTCATAAAATCAGTTTTCCATAAAAATCAAAGGCTTGTTGCAGTGTGGCACCATTCCTCACGATTGTGAAGTTGTGGCGCAGAATTTTCTGTT
>CAZICR010000214.1:0-2833 GCA_964537795.1 uncultured Cellvibrionaceae bacterium
AACATTCAACCAGCACTTCCGAATCCAGATTTTCACTGTCAACCAATACACCATCGCAATCAAATATCACTAACATGCTTCACTCGACTTTTTAACACCCAGAAAAATAAACCAACCGACCAATAAAAAAACCGCCAAGGCCACCATGCCAATTCGTGTTGAACCATAGTAGCTGGTTAAAAACATCACTGACATAGGCGCCAGAAAAGAAGTCGCACGGCCTGTTAAAGCATAGAGTCCGAAAAAACGACCTGATTCTTCAACTGATACTTGCTGTGCCAAAAACGCACGTGACGAAGCTTGCACAGGGCCAAATGCCAAACCAATTAGCAAACCAAATCCGATATAAATTTTTTCAGCCGCTGTTGCAAATAGTCCCCCTGCATCCTCAACCGGAACTTGTATCAATCCAAATAAACTGTAACCGGGCCCGGTGGAAATAATACCGACTGTGGCTAACAGCAAACACAACAAAGACAGATTGACGACAAAAGGCGCACCTAATATTTGATCCAGTTTACTGGCAACAACACATCCAAATATAGCAGCAACTAATAATAGAATTCCGTAGATACCCATTTCGGTTGTCTGCCAGGCAAACATGCCAGCAGCAAAAGCACCGCCCAAAGCCAACAATCCATTGACACCATCCTGAAAAATCATTCGCGCAAGAAAAAATCTCAATAAATTTTTCCTTTTTCCTAATGATTTGATTGTCGATAATGTTTCGCGCAAACCAGATTTAACTGCAACGGCCAAAGAAGATTTGGCGCTGATATCCGGCGTGAATAAGAGCATGGGTAAAATAAAAATCGCATACCAGATGGCCGCTATTGGAGCAGTGATTCTGGCATCTTCCCCTTGTGAGGGATCGAGTGAAAATAAAGGATCAAGCCCCAATAGTGTTTTTCCTGTTTCTGAATTGGCCGCAAAGAGCAACAACACACTGAATAACACCACTAATCCACCCGCATAACCTAATCCCCAAGCCAAATTCGATACACGACCGATTTGATCTTTTGCAATTAACCGCGGCATCATCGAATCGTTAAAAACAATTGAAAATTCTGCAGCAACCATGGCGAACACAACGGCGGTCATAGGCCAAAATAGTGAATGACCTGGTGAAGCAAACCAAAGTGCACAAAGCGCAATTATTTTGATTAACGCAAAACATAGTATCCAGGGTTTACGACTGCCTGTTGCATCCGCGATCGATCCTAGCACCGGAGAAAAAATGGCAATAATGAATCCAGCAATCGCAATCGCATGACTCCAGGCTGTTTGCCCAGCGACAGGATCTTGCGCCAATTTGGCAACAAAATAAGGTCCAAAAATAAACGTTATGACAACCGTGAAAAAAGGTTGTGCTGCCCAATCAAATAACATCCAGGATCTAATGGCGGTTTTGGAAACTTGTGATTGCATAAAAAATTCGCTGCTATTCTTCTAATCTATTTTGATAAAACGCTGATAAATTTCATCCAGATTTTTCAAGATGGATTCTTTCAACAGAATATCGGTTTGCATAATTTGCTCGCGTAAAATATCCACCGAAAATTGTGCATAATAATTGTTTGCCACAGGAGCGTAACTTAAATGCCAAGGTTCTGGAGCAACGCCACCTTTATCAATGACATAGGGTCTGAAAAACGGACAATCTTTTTCCATTAACTTGTCAGTTAACCACAAATGAAACTCGGCAAAAGGTCCCGGTGGTTCCGTTTCATCTACTGTTAATTTCAATTGATAGGTTTCGTCAATCTTTGATCGATCAAACAGATCAACGTCAGTTCCCCAATGATGTCGCGATGCACCTGGCAATGCAGACCAACGTAAAATTGCCTGAAGCTTTTCATCATCCGACAATAATTGCATATCGATTACGCTCCCTGATGAATCCAATACAGGCCTCGCACCCAAGGCCTTTTGATTCCAGATGACCAATTGTCTGGAAAAATTTCGATACGCACTGGCAAGGGTCAAGATAAAACCTGCTTTAGCTGCTGCGATTGATAACTCCTCAAGAGGTTTGATCACTTCCGGATGCAAAGGCAACTTGAAATAATCCGCATAAATAACCGCTGTGTCATCCAGCCCAAGTAATATGTCTTTATTCATGTCATTTTCACTAAAGATTTCTGCGCCAGTGTTACATTGCGTATTCGTTGGCGGCGAAAATTGTTACATTGGGTATTCATAAGAACAAAAAATAGAGCTCAAGTCGAGAAACCAATTGCACCAAAACTTCAAGTCTGTAATATGGGCAATGCTGTAAACGGAATATTTAAAACACAACCGTTAATAACGATAACAAACTGTTGGAGCTTTTTGTCATGCCGACTAGCAATCATGAGTTGTTGCAACTTAAAAATTTAGGAATGGCTTCGGTTAACATTCTACACGCGATTGGAATCAATACTTACGCAGATTTACAAAGGGTTGGTGCGGTAGAAGCCTATCTTCGTATACGCTCTCGCGATATCAATGTGTCCAAAGTTATGCTCTACGCTCTGCAAGGGGCGTTGATGAATGTCCATTGGAACGATCTTTCTCCTGATCTCAAGACACAATTGGTTCTGGAAGCGGAAGGGAAAACGAGTGCCATGCAGCGTCAAGCGTCAGCATAGACTTCACAATTTTAAAATTTACCGGACTTTGCTGTCCGGTGGGGTCTGCTTTTGCAAAAACGCAACTACACTTACTCAGTACTAGATACTGATGAGTGTGCCATGAATAATTCTTCACCTGATGACGATTTCACACCCTTGCGTGGTTTTTTGGATTTTGCCAAAGGCGAAACCATTATTAATCAGGGTGATGAGGCTGACCT
>CAZICR010000214.1:2843-5821 GCA_964537795.1 uncultured Cellvibrionaceae bacterium
GCCGTTTGCGATGGCATCAAGGTCGGGGAAATACACCAGAATGAAATTTTTGGCGCACTTGCGGTCTTCACCCGCCAGCCAAGAATAGCATCTGTGGTCGCCAGTAGTGATTGCACCGTAATGACAGTCGGCAAAGAGGATTTTATTCGTCTAATTTACGAACAACCTCAGCTGTCTGTAGGCCTCATAGAAGAAATGGCAGCCAAGATCAATAACCTTAATAATCAACTACTCTCCCTTAAAAAAATAAGCAGGAGTTGAATTATTCGGCAATAGACCAATATAGATGACATCTTCAATTGCAATGCGAGTCATGTCTATGTTGAGCTCTAACAAATTTTTGCGTTGGCTATCCTTGAGTTTATTATCGATTTTACCTGCCGCTACTAACGCCGAGGTTTCCGGTTTTGCGACAGACGACGAGCGTAACTCTATTGAGGTATTCGATGCATCACGCCCCAGTGTTGTATTCGTCACCAACAAACAGCTCGCACGCAACCCCTACTCTTTTGATCTGGTCACCATTCCCCGAGGTTCAGGTACAGGTTTTGTCTGGAATAAAGAAGGCTACATTGTCACCAATTTTCATGTTATCGAAGGTGCGCAGCAAGTGGTCATTACCCTGCAAGACCAAACCAATTGGCCTGCAGAGCTGGTGGGGTTAGCACCGGAACGTGATTTGGCTGTATTAAAAATCAAAGCACCCAAAGAAAAATTATCTCCCTTGCCTTTGGGCGATTCTGCAGCGCTCACCGTCGGCAGAAAAGTACTGGCCATTGGCAACCCTTTTGGATTGGACGCAACATTAACCATCGGTGTTGTCAGTGCATTGGGGCGGGAAATAGAATCACCCACACAACGCAAAATTACCAACGTAATTCAAACTGATGCCGCGATTAATCCTGGCAATTCCGGCGGCCCATTATTAAATTCACAAGGCCAATTGATTGGTGTGAATACCATGATTTATAGCCCGAGCGGTGCCAGTGCGGGGATTGGTTTTGCGATTCCCGTTAACACAGTTAAAGAGGTCGTTCCCGAATTAATTACTCACGGCAGAATTGTTCGCCCTGTACTGGGAATCGCCTCGGCGCCTGATCATTGGGCGCAACAATTAGGTGTTGATGGTGTGCCCATTTTACGTGTTAATCCCAATTCACCTGCCGCTGAAGCCGGTTTGCAAGGCGCCAAACGAAATGCCTGGGGGCAAATTACACTGGGTGATGTAATAGTCGCGATAGATGATCACCCCATCACCAATGACGACCAGTTATTAGCAGCATTGGAAAAATACAAACCGGGAAACAAGGTAACTGTCAGCGTTATGCGCCATGGCAAATTACTTCAGCGAAAACTCACATTAGTCGCACCAGAGATTTATGATAATGAATGATTTTTTATGTCGGGTTGATGAATTGGAAGATCCAGGTAGCAAGGGCTTTACCGTAAACAATCTGGATTTATTTGTGGTGAAACATGATGCACAAATTTATGTCTACAAAAATTTGTGCCCTCATCTTGGTGTTAATCTTGAATGGCAAGAAGACCAGTTTCTGGATAGCGATAAAAATTTAATTCAATGTTCAACACATGGAGCACTATTTCTCATTGATAACGGGAATTGCGTCGCCGGCCCATGTGCAGGCGAAAAACTCAAAGCACTGCCATTTTATATCAAAGATGGTGAAATTTATTTAATGTAAGACATCCGGATATTTTTCCGGAAAAATCAGCAGGAGAATTTCCATGAACAACTTTACATTTTCCAATCCTACCAAAATTTTATTTGGCGAAGGTCAAATAAAAGAACTGGCAAAATTATTACCCGCCAATGCCCGAATTCTACTGACTTATGGTGGCGGCTCAATTAAAAAAAATGGTGTTTATGATCAGGTAGTAAAAGCACTGGAAGGAAAAACCTGGTTTGAATTTGGCGGAATAGAACCTAATCCGCAGTATGAAACCTTGATGAAAGCCGTTGAACTTGTTAAACAAGAAAAGATTGATTTTTTGTTACCTGTTGGCGGCGGCAGTGTGATTGATGGAACCAAATTTATCGCTGCAGCCATTAATTTTGATGGCGAGCCCTGGGACATAATGGCTAAACAAAAACCTTTCTTTTCTGCATTGCCTATAGGCTGTATTTTGACTTTACCCGCAACCGGTACCGAAAGTAATGGCAACTCGGTTGTGACCAAAGCAGCCACGCAAGAAAAATTATCTTTTGGCAGTCCGTTGGTCTATCCGCAATTTGCGATTCTCGATCCAACTACCACTTACAGTTTACCTCCACGCCAAATTGCCAATGGTGCTGTTGATGCATTTGTTCACATCATGGAGCAATACCTGACTTATCCAGTGAATGCAAAAGTGCAGGATCGTTTCGCAGAAGGTTTGTTGATGACGTTAATTGAAGAAGGTCCAAAAGCATTGAAAGAACCCACGAATTATGAAGTCCGATCAAATCTGATGTGGGCTGCGACTATGGCATTGAATGGATTAATCGGTGTAGGTGTTCCACAAGATTGGGCAACTCATATGATCGGCCATGAAATTACTGCCATGCATGGATTGGATCACGCGCAAACATTGGCAATTGTTTTACCCGCAGTCATGCAACACCAACGCGACAAAAAACGCGAAAAATTAATTCAATACGGCCGCCGTGTATGGAACTTGCAAGATACAAATGATGAAAAAATAATTGATGGTGCAATTGCTGCGACAAAAAAATTCTTCGAACAAATGGGTACGCCAACGACATTAAGCGGTTATGGCGTCAATAGCGATTCAATTCCAAAATTGGTTGATATGTTGAAAAAACATAATCTGTTGGCACTGGGTGAGCATGGAGCAATAACACTTGACGCTTCGCGTGAAATTTTGGAATTGGCGGCGTAATCTTGTTCCCTCCCCTGGCAACGACTGCATGGATGCAGGAAGGTAGGGCAACGCAGGAGCAGTTGCCGAGGGGAGGG
>CAZICR010000215.1:0-5801 GCA_964537795.1 uncultured Cellvibrionaceae bacterium
CACCAAACTCAACAGCAACTTGTAAAAGTTCTTTGCGAATTAAATTCTTCAATTTCACTGCCGAAGCCAAAATACCTTGTAATTGATCGCGCTCTTTTTCCAGATCAGCTTGTTCACCGCGAATTTTCATTTCTTCCAATCGCGCTAACTGACGCAATTTGGTTTCAAGAATATACTCCGCTTGCATTTCAATTAAATTGAAACGAGCCATCAATTTGGACTTAGGATCTTCTTCTTCACGAATGATGCGAATCACTTCATCGACATTTAAAAACACAATCATCAATGCAGCTAAACGAAGCAATCTTTCTTCCACTTTTTCCAAACGATGCTGCAAACGTCGACGCGTAGTAACTGTTCTAAAGGTTAGCCATTCGGAAATAATTTTATTGAGAGGTTTGACAGAAGGTTTGCCATCAATACCAATCATGTTCATGTTGATACGATAGGTACGCTCCAATTCTGTGGTTGCAAATAAATGTTGCATAATCTGTTCAAGATCAACACGATTCGAGCGCGGGATGATGACCAATCGAGTCGGATTTTCGTGATCGGATTCATCGCGTAGATCAGCAACCATCGGCAATTTTTTCGCCTGCATTTGCGCGGCAATTTGTTCCAGAATTTTTGCACCACTCACCTGATGTGGCAACGCGATAATAATAATATCACCAGTCTCTTCATCTTTTTGCCAGACAGCGCGCATACGAATACTGCCGCGACCGGTTTCATACATTTTAATAATGTCTTCACGCGGAGAAATAATTTCCGCTTCGGTGGGCATATCCGGGCCAAGAATGTGCTGGCAAAGTTCGGTGACTGTTGCGTTGGGATTATCCAGCATATGAATGCAGGCATTGACTACCTCGCGCAAATTGTGCGGCGGAATATCCGTTGCCATACCCACAGCAATACCAGTGGTACCATTCAATAACACATTGGGAACACGCGCAGGCAAAACCATCGGCTCTTCCAAAGTGCCGTCAAAGTTAGGTTGCCAATCAACAGTGCCTTGACCTAATTCTTCCAGCAATACCTCAGCGTATTTTGTTAAACGCGATTCGGTATAACGCATAGCCGCAAATGATTTGGGATCATCCGGCGAACCCCAGTTTCCCTGACCATCCACCAAGGTATAACGATATGAAAATGGTTGCGCCATTAACACCATGGCTTCATAGGAGGCTGAATCACCGTGCGGGTGAAATTTACCAATCACATCACCTACGGTACGTGCAGATTTTTTATATTTTGCGCTGGCTTTTAACCCCAACTCACTCATCGCATACACAATACGACGCTGTACAGGTTTAAGACCGTCGCCAATATGCGGCAAAGCGCGGTCAAGAATCACATACATGGAATAATCGAGATAAGCTTTTTCTGTGTACTCACGCATTTCAATGCGTTCATTACCATCAATTGACACAATATCAGTCATAGATTTCCTGTTTTTATATTTAGGTAAAAAATTTACTTCTTCAAGGGCACCATACCCGCTTCTTTTACATGCAGTGCAGGTAGATACTTATAAAAATCCAATTTCGCGTCGAAATTATATTTTACTGAATCCCCTATACCATTTTTATTGAGATGATTGAGGAATTTTAAAATTTGAAATGCATTCAAGGAGACAGTAACTTTAACCGGTGTTTCTTGATAGGCCGTCAAGGTAGGTAATTGATTACTGACACCACTTAATAAATCAAAATTTTCCAAACCAACCGTGTAAGAAATTCCACGCAAGCTAAGATCGGTTGCATTGGGGTTGGTAATGAGCAACGTAACCTCAATGGGTTGGCTGACTAAACTTTCTGTCGGCAACATTTTTAATCCCGCCACTTTCACTTTGGGATTTTCAAAATTGGGATTCATTGTGGCGCATGACGAAAGAAAAAATATCAATAGAATTAAAAAACTGCGTTGAACATAAGTCATCATGATTGCGGCTCATCCTGTATTTCTTCTTCAAATTCTTCAAGCAGATCCAAAGGCTCATACTCCTCACCTTCGAGATTTTCATCCCAATTGATGCCGATTAAAATCACATCATCGTGCATACCAGGTAACCAATCATCCAGAAATTCATTGAGATCAATAGCGACCGGCTTGTATTCACTCCAATCATCCTGACAATGAACTTTGGCGAAACTTTCGTGCGACCAAAATGGCATAACATCCGTTTCTTCACTTTGTTCCGACGCGCAAAGCGCCCATCCATCTGGCCCTTCCAGGCCCCACACACAACCTTGCGTCATGGCTTCAACAACAAATCTATCCAGATTTTCTTCAGGGTCTGTACCCAAAGGCTCAGGAATATTAGTAGAGTTCATAGCTGTACCTCGCAGTGTGTAATCGGAATTGATGTGATTAACCAAAACGTTTGTCTGCCACAAAAGGATTGTGCAATCGCTCTTCACCAATGGTCGATAAAGGGCCATGGCCCGGAACAAAAGTGACCTGATCATCCAAGGCAAAAAGCTTATCACGAATAGATCGAATCAGATCATCATAATTTCCATGAGGAAAATCGGTACGACCAATTGAACCATTAAAGATCACATCACCCACCCAAGCCATTTGACTGGGCTGATGATAAAACACTACGTGTCCCGGTGTATGACCGGGACAATGAATGACAGACAAGGTTTCTACTCCAAGCGTCACCTTGTCGCCATGTTGTAAATATTGCGTCGATTCAAATGCCTCATGCACATCAGGGAAGCCCATCATCAGTGCTTGCTGGGGAATACGTGAAAGCCAGTAAGTATCATCCTGATGCGGCCCTATAATCGGGACATTCGCTATGCTAGCCAAATCTCTCGCGCCACCAACATGATCCAGATGTCCATGAGTAAGCAAAACTTTTACCAACACCAACTGTAAACGATTAATCAACGCCAGAATTTTTTGAATTTCACCACCCGGATCTATCACCGCCGCTTCACGAGTTTCTTCACACCACAACAAACTGCAATTTTGTCGATAGTGTGTGACCGGTATGACTTCAAATTTCAACATTAAGTTAACCTTATATCAAAGCAAATTAGCAGGTACAATCCTGAGCCATCTTATAATAGTTCGAATTTCAAGGTCAGCTATGAATCCAAAATTATTCATCAGTTTACAAAAAATAGTTCCACAACATGCTCTATCGCGCCTTATTGGAAACCTGGCTGCCAGTCGCACACCTTTTATCAAAAATCATTTCATTCGCTGGTTTGTCAAACGTTATCAAGTTGATATGAATCTGGCGAAAGAAACCAATCCTTTAGCATACGCATCATTCAATGATTTTTTTACTCGCGCATTACGCGAAGATGCCAGACCTATAAACTCAGATGCCAACACGATTGTATGCCCTGCTGATGGCGCCATCAGCCAATTGGGTAAAATAATTGATGGCAGAATTTTTCAAGCTAAAGGGCAAGATTATTCTGTACTGGAACTACTCGGTGGCGATCAGGATTTGACTAACGAATTTATTGGTGGCGACTTTGCTACTGTGTACTTGTCACCAAAAGATTATCACCGTGTACATATGCCTTTTTCAGGAAAGCTGCGCTGCATGATCAGTGTGCCCGGCGAATTATTTTCAGTTAACACAGTCACCGCTGAAAACATTCCCCGTTTATTTTCACGCAATGAACGCCTAGTGGCTATTTTTGATACCAACATAGGACCCATGGCAGTAGTGCTGGTCGGCGCCATGATAGTGGCAGGAATTGAAACAGTCTGGGATGGACAAATTGCACCCTTTGCCAGTCGCGACATTGCTGTCTCACAATATCCTTATCAAAATTTCAGTTACAAAAAAGGCGATGAAATGGGTCGCTTTAAATTAGGATCAACGGCAATTGTGCTTTTTGCAAAAAATAAAATTCGCTGGCTAGAAAAATTTCACGCAAACACACCGACAAAAATGGGCGAAGCGTTTGCGGAAGTGATTCGGTAGTTTGCTTTTTTATTCGAAAGTTTTAAATCCCCAACCCTCTTGAAGAGGGTTAGGGTGAGGCCCTAATCCCCTGGATAATCCTTCCGCAACTGAATAGGTTTTTCCTTAACCTGACGTATTTTGATATTGACCATCACCAATGTTAGTAGACTGTTATTCTTTTGAAGTGAATCGGGATAAAAGTGCCATCAAACCTTTTTTCTCGCTTTTCATCAAATAGTGATCTCGAATATCGGCTATATCAATATCATAAAGACCTGGTTCAAGATCACGGACAATTTCAATTTTTTCAACTTCGTAACGGGATTTTTTACCTGAGTCCAACAATGCTTGTTTGCGCTTATCGTCTTCGGATAAATCCAGTAACAAATATTCTTCCATAATATTTTTTACAGAGTCCATGACTACAATCACTTTGGGTTTTAATCGGCGTTCAAAATTTTGTTCCACGACAACCGCAACTTCACCTGTACTTAACTCGACCAAAGTACCTGTTGGGTAAAGACCAATTGCTCTGATAAATTCAACAACCAGTTCTTCCTGAAATTCAAGACCACGCAACTCATATAATTTTGCAACGGCTTTTGATGGTGCAATTGGATTACGTGATCCGCGGGGATTGGTCACATAATCATAATGAGTGACTATACCGGCAATCTTTCCCAGCAGAGGAATCTTATCTCCTGCAAGACCTTGCGGAAATCCATTGCCATTAATACGTTCACAATGAGTTTTTACTACGCTGATAACTCGAGGTTCAACATTGGGAGTTTTGCGCAAAATTTCGCAACCTAACTCGACAAATTCACGATAAGCTTTTTCTTCATTGGCACTGCGATTGTCGCGTTCGAGAATTGAAGAATCCAACATCACTTTACCAACATCCTTCAGTAAAACTCCCAAAGCCAATACATCGAGTTCACGTTTGGGTAACCCTATATGTCGACCAAATAAAATTGCCCAGACAGATGAACGAACCGCGTGACTGTATGTGTATTCATCTTTTTCCTGTACGCGTGACAACCAGGTAAAAGCGTCAGGGTTACGCAACACACTATCAACCATTTCGCTGGCAATTTTTTTCGTTTCACCCAGAGAGCTGCCATCCAGCTGATTTTGTTCCAACTGTTCAATCACCTCGGAAACAGCGCCATAGACTTTTTGATGTAGCTGGCGAGCTTTTTTGACTTCTTTTTGCAGTGGTTCAACTTCGCGATAAAGTCCGCGATTGATTTTCAAAGGTGCGACAGGTTCAAGCGACGATGGCCTTTCTTTATCTTTGGCGACAATTTTATTTTTGATCGTGGGAGAAATGCTTTTCAAATTGGTAGCGATTGGCCCACGTCCCTTTTCAACATCAATATAGACATAAACACAAAGTGCTTTCAGTTGGGTAATTTGGTCGAGTTCGCGAAGATAGAAACCTTGAAGGGGAAAAGGGGTTTGCGTCCAGGGTCTGTCCAAACCCGACACATACATCCCCAGACTTAGTTCATTTACATCAAGTTTTACTTGTTTGATTCCCACAACTGTCCCCGCAAATCATCAAAGGCTGTTTTATAATCAGCTTGTGTTGCCAAAGTGTAATCAAGAAGCCTAAACCACGCCAGATATATAAGGGATCAATGGTGATAATTTGTCTACGGATGGTAAGCTGCCGAGAGGCTATGCACAGCCTCAATGAAAACTCCGGCATTCACAGGATCAACTTCCGGGGTAATTCCATGACCAAGGTTGAAAACGTGGCCAGAACCTTGACCATAAGATTTGAGAATTGATGAAACTTCCTGACGAATTCGTTCAGGTGACGCATAAAGAATTGACGGATCCATATTTCCCTGAAGCG
>CAZICR010000216.1:0-5796 GCA_964537795.1 uncultured Cellvibrionaceae bacterium
GGCGATGTGCCTTTTCTGGCGGGCGAACTGCTTTATGCGGACTACCAATCCTGTTGTCATTGGCACAATGCTGAGGTTAACAAGCTACCAGGCTTGATCCCCAATGCTTATGTGGTATCGGCTACGGGGTTGCCGGGAATGGATGTTTATCACTTCACTACTGCATCCTACCGAGAGTTTGGAAGGCGCTATGCGCAAATTATGTTGGAGAAAATAGATAGAAACACTTCTATTAGCTCCAGAAGTTCAAGCTCTGCCAGTAGATCCAGCATTTCAAGTTCTTCAAGGAGCTCAAATTCTTCAAGAAGCTCTAGCGTTTCGCGCTCATCGAGTTCAGCCAGAAGTTCCTCAAATTCGTCTGCAGCTTCAGGTAGTGGTAAATGTGTTTACTCAGTCACCAACGATTGGGGTAACGGCTTTACAGCGTCTATAAAAATTACCAACACCGGATCAAATGCCATTAGTGGATGGACTGTAAGTTGGCGTTATACCGATGCTAGCCGGGTAACAAATCTGTGGAATGGAGTGGTAACGGGAAGTAACCCCTATACAGTCACTCATTTGGATTGGAATAAAACCATTCAACCGGGGCAATCTGTAGAGTTTGGATTCCAAGGTACAAAATCGGGTGGAACAGCAGCCGTGCCCACTGTAACTGGAAATCTTTGTAATTAATTGCGTTTATGGCAAATATTTTCACCTATTGTAGAAGCACAAAAAAACAGCTCGCCATTTGGGGGCTGTTTTATTGTGAAATTTCTGTTTCATCGCTTGCCAACACACAACAATTTCTACCCTGATTTTTTGCCACATAAAGCGCGCTATCAACTCGTTTGAATGTGCTTGCGAAATCTTCGTTGGGCTCTTGTTGCGCAACACCAAAACTGGCAGTCACACTCAAAGGATTATCAGGTTCAAATACAGTGTCGTAAATAATCAGCCTTAATTTTTCTGCCAGTGCCAAGGAAAATTCTTTACGCGTATGCGGCAAAATCACGATAAATTCTTCACCGCCCCAACGTCCGCAATAATCCACTTTGCGAATGCGTGTTTGCACGATCTCACTGATCAACTGCAGCACTCGATCCCCAGTATCGTGGCCGCGACGGTCATTGACCCGTTTAAAATAATCTATATCAATCATGATCAGGGAATAACGCGGAGACGAGGATGACTCAAACTCTGCAGATTCCAAACTACTAATAATTTGATGCACACCAAATCGATTAAAACATTGTGTAAGCGGATCTACGGTTGAAAGGCGTCGGAATTCATTAGACTGTTGTTCAAGTTTGGTATTTTGCAATGCAAGTTGATAAATACGCTGATTATCTTCAATAGTCTGACGCCTGAGCAATCTGAGTTGATTCAATGCATAGAGAAAAATACCAATTAACCAGGCACTCAGAATTCCCAAATACCAATTGGCCGCTGAAACCAGCTCACCCACCAACTCAACTTCTTTAATATAAATTTGATGAACACCCGGTACATCGAAATTTTCAAAATCAAAACCAACCGATATGATGTTAGAAAGATCCCGGCCTGAATCTGCACGAGGGATGTCGTATTGACCAATCCACCAGTCGGCAACAGTAAACTCATTAAGATCAACCGACACCGTCTGGGTCAAATCTTTAGTATGTAAGTGAATAGCCTGAAACTTGGCGGTATTGGCATCATCAGCACGGGTATAGTGGGGGTGTGAGTTGCGCAGAAAAATTCTCATTCGATTATTGTTGCCACGATAATCAATACTGATGCGCATTTGATTGTAGACAGAAAAATCCATTCCCTTCTCATCTGATTTGACATTAAGATTAACACTACAAGCCCTGTATTCGTTCGTGAGTTCTTCAACATTGCACCCCCAAATAATCCGGGGTTCATCAACCCAATAACCTATGGGTTGTTGATTTTTATTATTGGTGCTCCAGAGATAATAAAAAATGTCCGGATTCCCGGTCAGTTTAAGGCGTTTTTCCGGTAAATAGCGATGCAACACCATCGCCATTAGCGTGAGCAGAATTGCGTAGATAAGTAACTCGTTAAATCGTTTGGCATTCATTCTTTGGACGCGCTGGCGGAAGCATCACCGAAGTATGGTGCAAATAACGGCTTTTTCCAGTTTTGGCTCTGTTTGCTCAAGGTGGGTTGGACGTTGTAAACGCCTCTCTCACCTCATAATAAGTCTGCTCCGACATTTTTTGGTAAGGCATGGATTTATCCAAAAATTGTTTGTAAGAGTCGTAAACTTTTTTAATTTGTGGGTCTTTGGCAGATTGCTGCGCGTAGACCTCCTGTGAGATTTTGTAAAACTGCGCCAATACATCGTCGGGTAATTTGCGAATATCTACACCCTGACGTTGCAATTCCGCTAAAGCACTACTGTTATTGTGTGTGTAGCTATCCAACATATCCTGATTCACTGCACGTGTAGCGTAAGTGACTATGGCTTGCAAATCTTTGGGCAGTGATTCAAATGCAGTTTTGTTTACGATCAATTCCAGTGTTGGACCTGGTTCATGCCAACCAGGATAGTAATAATATTTGGCAATTTGTTGAAAGCCGAAAGCCAGATCATTTTCAGGTCCCACCCATTCAGCGGCGTCTATAACACCGGTTTGCAACGAGGTATAAAGTTCTCCGCCAGGAATATTCACCGAGGTTCCACCTGCCGCATTAAACACTTCACCCGCCAAACCAGGAATGCGCATTTTTAAACCTTTTAAATCTTCGACCGATTTAATTTCCCGATTAAACCATCCCCCCATTTGCACTCCGGTATTACCCGCAGCGAAAGGAATCAAATTAAACGGCTCATAAATTTCTTTCCACAACTCCAATCCACCACCATAATGTAACCAGCCATTCATCTCTTGCGCATTCATACCAAAAGGAATCGCCGTGAAAAACTGCGCAGCCGGAATTTTGCCTCGCCAGAAATAAGCACCTGAGTGGCCCATCTCCACACTGCCACCAGACACAGCATCAAACACACCCAATGCAGGAACTAATTCATTGGCACCATAGACATGTATTTGCAAACGACCTGCCGACATCTCATTAATAATTTGCGCAATTTTTTCTGCACTCACACCTAACCCTGGCGTGTTTTTTGGCCAGGATGTGACCATCTTCCAGTGATAAATCTGTGTTGATTTTGATTCAGTTTGCACACCTAAATTGATTTTAGGCTCATCAATCTTTTTCATTACCAACATTGAAAACAACAAAACGATGACAGCCAGTAATAAAACGATAATCAGTGGATACCAATTTATTTTTGCTTTCATAATTATCATTCATCTCTAAAAAAATTTAATTATTGTAGGTTGGAAGAGCGCAGCGACTTCTGACAGATTTGATATAACGAAAAATCATGTCGGAAGGCGCTACGCTTTTCCAACCTACCTCAAATTGCTTGCAACTTTGCGTATTGCATAACCAATCGCTTGGTGCCAATTTTGGCAAATTTCACTTCAACCACCGAGTTGGGGCCTTTGCCTTCGAATTGCAAAATAACACCCTCACCAAAGGCTACATGACTGACTCTTTGACCCAATTTAAATCCTGTATCTTCACCTTCATCTCGCAGAGTTACAGGCTTATTTTTTTGAAAACTGACCGGGCGCGTAATCGCTGTTTTCAAACGCACCTCATCAATACATTCTGCCGGAATCTCTTTAACAAAACGTGAAATGCGATTAAAACTTTCGTTACCATGCAGGCGACGGGTTTCTGCATAAGTGATAAATAATTTTTGCATAGCGCGAGTAATGCCTACATAACAAAGGCGTCGTTCTTCTTCGATTCCATCCGGGTCGTCAATCGACATTTTATGCGGAAATAAACCTTCTTCAACACCTGCTAAAAATACCAGAGGAAATTCCAGGCCTTTTGCCGAGTGCAATGTCATTAGCTGTACAGCATCCTCAAACTCTTCGGCTTGGGCTTCACCTGCATCCAATGCCGCCGTGTCTAAAAATTGTTGCAAAATCGGCGCGTCATCATCGACTTCAAATGCACGGCAGGCGGTAATTAATTCCTGCAAGTTTTCGCCACGCGCCTGGCCTTTTTCACCTTTTTCATTTTGATGGAATACCAGTAATCCGGTTTTATCCAAAACGGTTTCGGCAATAAAATCCAAAGCTGGCAACTCGTCAGCTTCATTGGGGGTGCAAAGATCTTTTTGCAATTGCAAAATCATTTGCATAAACATTTCTATAGCATTGCTGGCGCGTGCAGCAAAATGTTTGCGCAGAATCAGTTGCCCCGACGCCGCCCATAATGAAATATTCTCACTGCGCGCCACCACGCGAATATCTTCCAAAGTTTTGTCGCCAATGCCACGCGTAGGTGTGTTGATGATGCGTTCAAAGGCGGCATCATCATGTAGATTATTTAACAATCGCATATAGGCAATGGCGTTTTTAATTTCCAGTCGATCATAAAAGCGTTGACCGCCATAAATACGATAAGGAATAGCTTCGCGCAATAAAGCCTCTTCCAGTGCGCGGGATTGCGCATTCGAGCGATATAAAATCGCGCATTCACTTCGACGTTTACCTTGACGAATCCAGGCCTGAATGCGCTCAACAATAAATCTCGCTTCATCTTGTTCGTTGTAAGCGGCATAAAGTGAAATGGGCTCGCCTTTTTCGCCATCGGTCCACAATTCTTTTCCGAGTCGACCAATATTATTGGCAATCACCGAATTGGCCGCTTGCAAAATGTTGCCTGTAGATCGGTAATTTTGTTCGAGCCGAATAATTTGGCAGGGCGAAAAATCATCACTGAATCGACGAATATTTTCGATTTTTGCACCGCGCCATCCATAAATCGATTGATCGTCGTCGCCGACTGCAGTGACGAAACTGCTTTTGCCCGCAAGTACACGCAACCAGGCATATTGTACTGAGTTGGTATCCTGAAATTCGTCCACCAAAATAAAATTAAATCGATTGCGATAGTGTTCAAGAATATGCGGTTTGTTCAACCAGAGTTCGTGTGCACGCAATAAAATTTCGGCGAAATCGATCAGCCCGCCGCGCTGGCAATCATCTTCGTAAACCTGATAAATATTGCGCATGGTGCGAACAAATAGATCAGCTGTTTCCTGAATATGTTTTGCGCGTCGGCCTTCATCCTTTTGTTCGTTGATAAACCATTGCGCTTGTTTGGGGGGCCATTTGTCTTCATCAATTTGCAAGGATTGATAAACCCGTTTAATCAAACGCAATTGATCATCACTGTCGAGAATTTGAAAATTTTGCGGCAAGTTGGCGTCTTGCCAATGAGCCTTGAGAAGGCGATGAGCCAGCCCGTGAAAAGTCCCCACCCAAATATTGTGAATCGAAATCGGCTGCCCGGTTTGTTGAAATAAAGCATCCAGACGATGCCGCATTTCTTTCGCGGCTTTATTGGTAAACGTCACCGCCATTATTGAATAGGGCGATTGCTGTTCAACCTGAATCATCCAGGCAATTCGATGCACCAACACACGGGTTTTACCGCTGCCAGCACCAGCCAGAATCAGCTGATGCCCGGCAGGTGCCATCACAGCTTCGCGCTGAGCAGGGTTGAGATCATCAAGTAAAAGAGAAACATCCATAAGCAAAATTTCAGCTGTCGAAAATGGCCGCTAGCTTACTGGTTATGCGTACAGATTGCACGATTCCGTCAAGACTTAATGCGACCTAATTACAAAGCTGCATGGCTTGTTTCGCCTGATTTTGAAGTTCTACTTGTAATTCAGGCGCCAATTTTAATTGCTTGGCCAGTTCTTGCAGGTAA
>CAZICR010000217.1:0-5784 GCA_964537795.1 uncultured Cellvibrionaceae bacterium
CATTATCAACCCCAAGTGGATTTAATATCCAATGACATAGTCGGTGTTGAAGCTTTGGTGCGCTGGCAGCATCCAGAAAGAGGATTAATTTCTCCTTCACATTTTATTTCACTGGCCGAAGAAACCGGATTAATAGTCCCTATGGGTGAGTGGGTTTTGCGCGAAGCCTGCAGACAACAAAAAGCCTGGCTGGACAGCGGAATAAATGTTGGGAAAATGGCTGTTAATTTATCACCCAAACAATTCAGGCAGAAAAATTTTCCCGAAAAAGTAGCGTCGATATTAAGTAATCTGGGTTTACAGCCTGAATATCTGGAATTGGAAATTACAGAAAGTTGTGCAATGGAACACGCAGGTGAAACCATTAACCAATTAAATCAACTTAAAGACATGGGCATGTATTTAGCGATTGATGATTTCGGAACCGGTTATTCTTCGCTGGCTTATCTACAACGTTTCCCTATCCAGAAATTAAAAATCGACCGCAGTTTCATTCACGACATTCAAGATGACATCAACGATGCGGCTATTGCCAAATCAATTATTGGCCTCGCTCACAATATGCAAATGGTAGTCATAGCAGAAGGTGTTGAAAACACTTATCAAATTGAATGGCTACGCAATAAAGGTTGTGATCAAGCCCAAGGGTTCTTATACGCCAAACCTATGCCGGCTAAACAATTGGAAAGTTATTTTATTGATGGCCGGTTTCGCTTTGATGATGAATCTGCCCTTTTAATTAACTGATGCTATTAATTGATTCCATCAAACAATAATCAGGCAATTCAAACAGATCTGAACACCAATTTATGACAGATATTTTATCGGAATCTTATCAACAACGTTTTGGTGGTGTCGCCAGACTTTATGGACAAGATGCGCTGGTTGCTTTGTCACAAGCTCATTTTGCCTTAGTGGGTTTGGGAGGTGTTGGTACTTGGGTTGCAGAAGCACTCGCGCGATCCGGTGTTGGCAAAATTACGCTGATTGAAATGGATGAGGTCTGCACCACCAATACCAACCGACAACTCCATGCTTTGCAATCCACTATTGGCAAATCCAAAAATCAAATTATTACAGAACGATTAAACGACATTAATCCGGATATAACAGTCGAATCAGTTGAAGATTTTCTGGATGAAAAAAACATGACTCAATTGATCGGACCACAACATCATGTGGTCATAGATGCAATCGATGCAGCTCACATCAAGGCCCGCTTGGTCTCTTACTGTTTAGCCATCAAAGTCAGATTGATTACTATTGGTTCATCCGGCGGCAAAACCGATCCACAACAAATCAAGGTTTGCGATTTGGGCCACACGGAGAACGATCCCATGCTCGCTAAAATTCGCACACAACTTTATCGCCATTTTAATTTTTCACGCGACCCGAATAGAAAATTCCGCGTTGACGCCGTCTACTCAACCGAGCAAATGGTTTATCCAAAACCCGATGGCAGCGTCTGCATGAGCAAACAATTTTTACAAGATGGTGTGAAACTGGATTGCGCAGGGGGTTTTGGATCAAGCGTAATGGTGACAGGAACATTTGGATTTTTAGCCGCAACCAAAGCGATTGAGCGTTATTTGGAAAAACGGAACTTACGTTAACCGTAAATTCTTTTACCCCTTCCTAACCTCCCCCTTGGCAGGGGGAGGAATAAAAATGAATTACCACCAAACACTATAAATCGCGATCAAAATTGCAATCACACCCACGGCTGCAATATTAAAACCGGTTGTAGTTTTAAAACTGATACCGGTTAAATCAATCGCATTCGATTGTTCTTTTGACCCACCCAAAAGAGTAACCAGTACTGCCAGCACAACGCAAATAATAAAGACTATTCCTACACGATCCATAAACGGGATCTCAGGAAAAAAGACTTTAAATAACCAGGAAAAGGCTAATGAAGCAACAGCGGCCACTATCGCTGAATTAGCATTGGCTTTTTTCCAGAAGAAACCAAAGAGGAAAATCACCACAATGCCAGGAGTAAAGAATCCAGTGAATTCCTGTATAAATTGAAATGCCTGTTCTGATTTACCTACCAAAGGTTTTGCTAACAATACAGCAGTAATCATTGCCACAAGCGCTGTGATACGCCCCACCCAAACCAATTTTTTCTCGCTGGCTTCAGGTGCAATTAATTTTTTATAAATATCCATAGTAAAAATAGTTGAAACACTATTACTCATTGAACTCAGTGAAGACGCAATAGCAGCAACCAAAGCGGCAAAGGCTATACCCAAAATTCCATGCGGTAAATATTTCATCATCTGCGGATAAGCCTGATCAGGTTTTGACAAATCAGGTGCCAAAACTACTGCGCAAATTCCTGGAAGTACAACAATCAACGGAACAAATAATTTGATGTAGGCAGCAAATGCCATACCTTTTTGTGCTTCCTGAAGGCTCTTGGCTGCCAACGCGCGTTGAATAATATATTGGTTAAAACCCCAATAACTGATATTCATTATCCATAAACCACCAATCAAAACTGATATACCCGGCAAGTCTTTATAAAACGGGTTGTCTTTTGACAAAATCATATCGAACTTTTCCGGTGCTTTATCCAACAAAATAGAGAAGCCTTCAATAACACCATTGCCTGATGAAATTTGATTCAGCGCCAGATAACTCACAAACAAACCACCCAGAATCAATAAAATAACTTGAACAATATCTGTCATGGCAACTGCTTTTAAACCACCGTAAATCGAATAGGTGATAGAGAAAAGTGCCAGGAAAATCATACCGTAGATCATGTCTACGCCAAGGAATTGGGAAATTGCCAGAGAACCCAGGTAAAGAACCGATGTTAAATTTACAAATACATAAAGTGCTAACCAGAAGATCGCCATGACAGTTCTCACTCTGCCGTCATAACGTTGCTCCAGAAATTGCGGCATGGTGGAAATATTTTTTGCCAAAAAAATCGGTAAGAAATATTTTGCAATGATAATCAAGGTAATGGCTGCCATTAATTCGTATGCAGCTATAGCCATACCAATAACAAAGCCAGAACCTGACATACCGATAATTTGTTCAGCTGAGATATTCGACGCAATTAATGATGCCCCAATTGCCCACCATGGCAATGATTTATTTGCCATAAAATAATCAGACGCATTTTTATCGTGACCCTTTTTTTCTCGAGAGACCCAATAGGCAACAAAAAGCAAAATGATGGTGTAGGCAACCAGAACGCCTATGTCGATCGAATTTAAAATCATATTAACTCCAGATTATTGACCTTTATTATTAATTACATTCTACCGCCATCGACAACAAATTCTTGCGCTGTAATCATTAGCGCATCATCCGATGCCAAAAATAAAGCCAGCTTGGCAACATCATGCGCTGCCAATCTTTTTTTAATACACATACGATCAACCAATGTTTTTTCTTCCTGACTGGTTAACCATTTTTCAAGTTGTTTTGGTGTTGCCACCCAACCAGGCAAGAGGGCATTCACACGAATATTGTACTCACCCATTTCTTTTGCCAAAGCTTTGGTCATGCCGATCAAACCTGCTTTTGCTGTGATGTAACTCACCAGATTTTCCGGGGCAAATCTCACATTGATTGAACTGATATTGAGTATGACCCCACCACCCGCCGCAATCATCATTGGCATTACTGCCTGTGCCGTAAAAAATGCCGGATGCAAATTGATTGACAAGGATTGCATCCATTCTTGTTCGGCAATAGTCGCGGTGGAATAACGCTGGTCATTGGCAGCATTGTTGATCAGTACTTCAATCTCACCAGTTTCTTTCTGAATTCTGGCAATAGCATCTTGCATTCTGACCGTGTCACTGACGTCACATTCAATAAAAAGTGGACGACCGAATCCTTTTTGTTCCAATTCATCACAGAGGACAACTGCAGCATCTGCATTGATATCAACAAAAGCAACCCTGGATCTTTGTGAAGCAAATGCCTCAACCAAAGCTGCGCCTATACCGGTTGCGCCGCCTGTAATAAATACAACCTTATTTTGCAAACTGGAATATTGTGTATAACCCGTATGTTTTGAATAATCCAACATAATTAATCTCTCTTCGTATTAGTAACCGGTTCTGTCACTCAGTTATTTTTTTCCAACGAAAGATCAATCAGCTGCATCACTTCAGCTAACAAATTTTTTACAGCAATCGTTGCTGCATTAGTGTCTCCCATGACTATGGCATCATAAATACGTTTGTGATCATCGTAATCAGCGGTTAACACTCCTTTTAATTGATTGGTACTGGCAATACTAACTCTCAATGCAACCTGTATAAATTCTCTCAACTGAAAGAAAAATCGATTCTTGCTCGCAGCCAATATGGCGCAATGAAATTCAATGTCGGCAGCCAAGGGATCATCCTTACCCAAGTCGGCCTGCTTCATTCTTTCCAAGGCTTGTGCAATTAACTCTATGGCTTTTTTATCCTTGTTATTTTGTGCTGCCAGTGAAGCCGCTTCAGGTTCTATCGCCATCCTCAATTGTGTAAATTCGCGAAGCAGACCCAATGAAGGACGTGCGTGCAAGGTCCAGGACAACACATCTGCATCAAACATATTCCACTGACTACCTGGCATAACCCTTATGCCTTGACGTGGACGGGATGCGATTAATCCTTTGGCTGTCAGCATTTTCACCGCTTCACGCGTCACACTGCGACTGATATTGAATTGTGATGACAGCTCAGCTTCGGTTGGAAAAGGCTTATCAATCGCATACTGCCCTTGAACTATGGCAGCTCCAAGTTGATGTGTTAACTGATGGGTAAGATTTCTGCCTGTATCCTGCATGCTATTAACCTATTTATATTATATATTGGACAATTAATTTGGCAATCACAATTACTAAAAAGCCCGCGAATTCAGCGGGCTATTTAACAAGAGGCAGGAATTATAGTCACGCAGAAATTTTAGCTACTACAAAAATCCGAGCCTTATTCGCTGATATTTCGGTCACTCTTAAATGGACTGATCATTCGGGATCAAGATTGGAGTGACGAACATCCTGTCCATTGACCAGATAAATAATGTACTGAGCCAAATTACGGGAATGATCACCGATTCGTTCCAGGGCACGCAGACACCACATGATATTCAACACACGACTGATACTGCGTGAATCCTCCATCATGAAAGTCATAAGTTCGCGCATGGCGGTGCTGTATTCCATGTCGACCGTGCGATCCGCTTGCACTACATTGATTGCCATTTCGACGTCCATACGTGCAAAAGCATCCAGAGCATCTTGCAACATGCGCGACACCAAACCACCGATATGACGAACTTCGATATAACCACGCGGAGCCAAACCATTATTGTGTTGATCGATCGCAAGGCGCGCAATTTTTGCAGCTTCGTCACCCACACGTTCCAAATCAGTGATCGCTTTGGTAACCGCAATCACCAGGCGCAGATCACTGGCGGCAGGCTGCCGACGCGCAAGAATGCGAACACATTCTTCATCAATCGATATCTCCATCGAATTAACACCGGCATCCGCACGCACCACCTGTTCAGCGCGTTCAACATCGGCATCAATCAATGCCTGAATGGCATCATTCACCTGGCGCTGTGCCAATCCACCCATTTCTGATAAATGGGTGCGAATAGCTTCCAACTCAATGTTGTACTGTTGTGATATGTGATGAGTATGACTTGTAATATCCATAACCATGATGCGCCTCTGTATTAACCGTAACGGCCAGTAATGTAATCTTCAGTTTGTTTTTTACCTGGATTGGTAAAAAGTTTGTCGGTGAGATCGTGTTC
>CAZICR010000218.1:0-5776 GCA_964537795.1 uncultured Cellvibrionaceae bacterium
AGTAATGCTACTTTGTCACCACTATATTGGATGAATTCGCCAGATAGTTTTGCCTTTTTGTGTGATAAATCTTGTATTAGTTTAGGCAAATTGGTGCGAGCATTAGTAAACTTGAAGCTATGGTTTTCCAGAGAGCCGGATACATTTTCAATCGCTGCAGCTAATACGGCTGCACCTTCACCGTCTACGATCCAGCTAACGGACTTTTTCTGGTTACGCTTGATATTGTCTTCCAGTTCCTTTATCGATTTTTGAGTATCCAAACTTACACGATTTTTTTTCAACAAAACAAATTCTTCAGCCACCACTATAGGGTTGTAAAAAATTGTAACGTTTGAATTTCCTGTAAGGTTAATAGATGATTCAAATATATCTTCGGGTTTTAATCTGGTTGCGCGACTGACAAAACAGGTTTTATTTTCCAGATTGCATTCATCCACTTTCGTAAGACTGGTTGTAAACTTGCCTCCTCGTTGCTCATAAAACCCACCAATATTTTGTGAGCCTTTGTTAATCTGCTGAATTCTGGAAACATAAACAGTTGGGTATCGATCTGATTCAGTTTGTTCTATATAGAAAAACACACGTAAGTTTTTTGAAACGATGGAATATTCACTGATTTCACTTAGCACAGTTCTGACGTTGTCTACTCGCTTTATATGCTTGTCATATCTCGTTGCATCTACCCCGGAGTTGGTATTGCGCGGCCTTGGCTTTGGAATGACTGCGCCAGGGTGATTAGCTCTTGGGTCGGTTCTTAGGTTTTCGATCTCTTTGATGATAACTTGGCCTTCATGGCTTTTCGGGTCGACAAAATAGAGAAAATCAAGGATCAACGAACTATGAATTTTAATGGGACGACCTACGGTTCCAACGGTATTTTTGGAAAAAAATACGTAACTATCGAAATCTTTTACTGCAGAGGACATGATGAACTCCTTTTGCTGAATGAATTGTATATGCGATTAAGCGAAGTCTACATAAATTTCGTCTATCAATATAGAGCCTGCAGAAAATAATTGAAACGGTCCGCCATGTGTCACGGTTCACAATAATCAAACGATGATTTCGTTATATCTAATTTTGATTTGTAGAATTCCATGAGAAGAACAATTATTCTGCCCGCATTAGAAGATGTATATTCAAAAGGAGAATAGGGTGGAAGATAGATGGGTAATTTACACAGGCTTTTGCGCCTTGTTAATGGCTATTGGAACGGTGCTGGAATTAAGTTATCGGTTAAAAGTTAGCAAAATTGGATTTGCAATAAAATTCTTAAGTTTGTCGATAAGCTTGGGAGGATTTTTTTACTTTAACTGGGTTTACGTTTTAATGGGCACGTTTATTATTTCTAAAATTGATGTGCCTGCTAAGTCTCTTTTTGATAAGCAGCGTAATTTGTTTTCAAAAATATCATGGTTTAACCGCTATTGGTCTAGTGATTTAAACCCCATAATCCCTTCTGCTGCCAGATTTACTGAAACTAAATTTCAGTTTGATGATTTTTGCGTGCATATCCAATCGGATATCCAGCATCAGAAAAACACTATTCTGGAACCTGCTGCTGTTGAATTTAAATCAAATAAAAAGTTGCCTTGGAGCGCTGCGAAATGGTTTTCCCATGTCTATAAAGTGTATGGAAGTACACATAAATATGAGGTCGGAAAACTTTATCTGGATGCCTGTTTTTTGCAATCTCCTGATAGTGGGCTTTTAACAGAGGATGGTTTCATTAAATTTGTCAGCACATACCTTTATGGATGTTATTTTGCTCCTCCTGAACTAAATCAGTACGAAGAAATTAAAAGAGACAATTATGGAATAGAGTACGATTCAGTAGATAACAAAAATTGCCAGATCAGTTTTATCTGCAGCAAAGGAAATGGTTTCCAGAGGTTTTTGAATTTTTATAGCTGTTCGGACAATAAGGTTTTACTGGTTGAGGCAGAGTATTGGGGAGAAGTCCCATCAGTTGAGCGTGCTGTGAAGGAGCTTTATGGAAATATATTGTCGTCCATTAAAATAATGAGCGATCGACAAGTTGAAAATTCAATAACCTTTTCAAGGGTGGTTGGAACCAGTGTCAAACCTCCAGAACCATTTGATCTACAATTTCCATCAATAATAGAATTTGAAAAGTTTTTGTATGAACACGCAGAAGATCCTGTGAAGTGGGCTGTTTTTCAAAAATCTCCCAATTATTCGGGATGGTTTAGTGCGCAATATTCGTCTCATCGAATCATCTATAAACGATTGTTGAATGAATATAATAAAAACCGTTTGGAAAATTTCAGGGTGTGAAAATATGAAACAATTTCCGGATCATTATCCCGATATCAATGGATTTTCAGCAGAAAGGGCGTTTGATTTTTCTCATAATAATAAGCTGATAGCCAACATCAGCTATAGTATCCCCAAAAAAATTGAATCGGAAAAAAACAATGGTCAAAGGATTAGCATAGATGACACTGAATGGGTTGATCAATGTGAATTTCCTCTTTACAAAATGCCATCAAAAGTGAAGTTTGAGGATAAGTATCGTGGCGTTCGTTCAGGATCAAATGAGGTGTTGGAAATTAAGGTGCTTAGTGAAATTGTTTCCATAGAATCACTTGGTATGGTAACTAATGCTACTCATTTACTAAATGCAGCAAAAATGTGTTTAATTCGATCCTACGGTTTTCTTAATGCTGCCTATTTAACACAGCCCGTTACCATTTTGGCTGATACTTCAATTACACGTTCATTAAATGCAATTAAATATGTAATAAAGCACAGGGATTTTGGAAAAGATAACATTGGATATTTTTTCTATTTAGGAAGTCATCACATGCTGCATTTACATTTTTCATTTGCAGAACGTGACTATGAAAGTTACAAAAGTTACCGGGACTATACATTGGCACTAACCGATAATATCGTTCAATCTTTGAAAATCACCCTGCATACCCCACCCATTCAAGCAGCAAGTTTTATTGTAGATAAGGAAGAAACAATGACTTGGAAAGAATATTCCATACCTTCTCGATACGAATTGGAAAGAAGATTGCTGCTTGATGGACTGGTCAGCCAGAAAGATTGTTACTACGTATTTGATGAGGCTAGCCTTAAAGCAGACTGGGTTGTGTTAGGTGGTGATGACCAGAAAAATTTTCTTTCAAAAGATGTTCTGGTGCCGTCGTTGGATTTTAAAAAATTCGATAAGAAAATATCAGTGCCGGAGTCTCGATATCCTGAGAATCCAGTTGAGGTGGAGCTAATGCGTCTGGTAGAGGAGAAATCAAAGCTGCTGAAAGTTTTTTTAAGGTCATTGGAAAATGCCGTGAGTGCATGAAATGATCAAACGGAAAGCGTTTATCAAATCACATCAATTGAATGATTCAAAAAGGTAGTCGTTTCGCCAAACTGGGGTAATTATCATGTTGTCTTTAGTTGCGAAATTTTTTTCATCTTCTGCGCTGGCTGAAAAAAACAAATTTTATATCCGAGGCATATTGATCTATCTGGAAATATTTTTCAGTTTTCCATGCCGGAAGATTTTATTAAGGATATACCCGCAGCTGATATGGTAGAACAACTGGATATTGCTGATCCGAAAAGATTTGATAATGGGGAATACGGTAATTTGCTACGCCGCTGGTGGGATATAAAAGAGTCGGGTTGGTTTGGTAAAGAGCTTGGTACTGTCATGCTGGATATTTCGGTTCAGCGAGTACCAGAAAATACCAAGAAATTAATTCATGACAAACCGTTCATCATTCATGATCGTATGGATTTTTTATTGATGATCGATAATTTGCATGCCCTAAGATACGGTGAATTAAACAAATCGCTTAAAAAACATTCTGAAGACGTCGATGAATATTATTCTTCTTTTGCTACTGTGTCAGGTTCAGAAATTCGATCACTTTATCGAGATTTCGATTTCAACAATAAGAGGTGGATTAAGCTAGAAAGTACTGCTCCTCGAGGAGGGTACGTCAAAACTTATGTGATACCGTTGACCGATAGTATTTATTTGGATGCTACTTTTACTTACGCTAAAAATGATGGGGCTTATGCGTGGGATTTTGTCCGAGCTGCTGATGCGAAAATGACATCCGTGTGGGAAAGTTTTAATCTAAGCTATGCGAAAGGCAATCCCTTTGATGAGATAACCGGACATGATTGGTTAGAGCAAACCAATACGGAAGCGTTACAATCATACCGTTTAGAAATTTTAAAACTTTTCTATGGACCAGATCTGGAAAAAGCGATTTTGCAAATGCAAAAAGAAGTCGAAGAATCAATGTTGAAATGGAAAGAAGAAGAAAAGCAATTAAAGTTAGATTGAAAACTTAAAAAATTAAATCTTATCTGCTTGATATAACCCCCAATATTTTTGAAGTCAAAAGATGTACACCTCAAAACACTCACAGCATGGAAACAAAAATTGTCTGCTGCACATTTTCGCAAACGTGTTTGTGTTTCACGGCAAGTGCAATTTTTGCAGCCAATATTGCGCCTGTTTATGCGGGGCCTGAAGGTGGCACTGTTATGCTGGCATAGAAATCAACATTTGGAGCTCTTCTGCGCACTGTGTCCCAGTTCACAAAATCTCCCGGCTTGAATACAAATCCTGATTCAAATTTTAAACACTGCTTCATGGCAACCTCTATTCATGGTTGAATACTCGCTTTGAAAATTTCTTCATTAAAAAACATTCACCTCAGGAGATTAACGGATATGACGATTTCACTTGCCCGGATTTGTACCTTGTTTTTATTGGCGCTGTTTATCAGTGCTTGTGGCGGTGGAGGAGGCGGTGGAGGCGGAGGATCAAGCGGGGACACAACACCTGATGCATTTTCGTTTAACGCTGTTACTGGAGTAGAAATATCCAGCCAGCGGGATTCATCGAGTATTACGGTGAGTGGCATTGATAGAACAACCAGTGTTTCAATCAGCGGTGGCACATTTAGTATTAACGGCGCTGCTTTTTCAACGTCCGGAGATGTGAAATCAGGCGATACGGTTGTTGTTCGGCTGATAGCCTCCAGCAGCTTTGCGACATCGACAAGTGCAACTCTCACAATAGGTGGAGTATCAGCGACTTTTACAGCAACGACACGCGCCGCTGACCGTACGCCGGACAATTTCAGTTTTGCTGCAGCAACCAATCAAAATTTCACTGCGCAAGTAGAATCGACTGGCGTGACCATTATGGGAATCGATGTTGGTACGCCGGTATCAGTGACTGGTGGTGAATATGCAATCGGTACGGGTTCATTTACATCCGCTGCAGGTACTATCGGCAATAATCAATCCATCAAATTACGCGGCACTTCTGCACCCACTTCATCAACCGCAACTACAGTGACTGTCACCATAGGCACAGCAACACAAAGTTTTAGCATCACCACAACAGATCAGGCCGCACCAAAAATAACAGCCTTGAAATTAACGGATGGTGCTGATTTAAAAATCGATACTACCCTCACAGCGACATCCAGTTGCGATAACTGTAACGCCGATCAAACGCAATATGCTTGGTATGTAGAAGGTGTGACCAATCCGGTTTCAACATCCAACACATACCCAATAGAAGCAAATTACCGCACTAGCAAAATTACGATTGTGGCTACGCCTAAAAGTGGGTTGGGTTCGGGTAAAACTGGGTCGGTGGCTTATAAGGTGAATCAGGTGGAGGAGATTGTGGGGAATGAAGGAGCATTTGCGGCGTTGAAGACTGATGGAACGGTTACTTCGTGGGGTTCAAGCGATCTAGGTGGAGATA
>CAZICR010000219.1:0-5721 GCA_964537795.1 uncultured Cellvibrionaceae bacterium
TTTAGAACCGTTAACTGATTTAACAACTACCTACCCAACGGACAGGGCGGTAATCGCGATCCTGTAGAGATTTAATCACGCGGCACCAGGCGGGCTTTGTGACGATCCAGTTCTATATGACGGTTTTTAACGCGGTACTGGCACCTTGCTAAAAACCGCTAGCAAGCCCTTAGGCTGCTAGAGCGTAAGAATCGTCGTTTGCGACTATTCATGTGCAGCTTGGGATTAAGGTGATTCGCTGCCATCACCACATGCACCTCGGACTTTGTCACCAGCGTCGAATCCAAATCGGCCCCGATTGGTGTAGAACCCTGATCAAAACAACCAGTGTCCTAAACCAAGTTTGGGCATTGTACGTTGATTTTCAAGTGATACAACTTTTTATTCATCCCGATAAGGATCAATAGTGATTATGCTGCCATCGGGGTTGTAAATGATGGGCGACATTTTCACCGAACGCAAATGGGTAATGCCTTTTGACAAAACGGAATCGTGATAGAACAAATACCATTGGTTTTGATATTCACAAATCGAATGGTGAGTGGTCCAGCCGACGACAGGCGTTAAAATTTTTCCGCGATAGGTGAATGGGCCGTAAGGATTATCTCCTGTGGCGTAACACAAAAAATGTGTGTTGCCGGTTGAATAAGAAAAATAATATTGACCGTTATATTTGTGCATCCAGGATGCTTCAAAGAAACGACGATCATGATCGCCTGCTAATAATGGTTTGCCATTTTCATCGAGAATTATAATTTCGCGCGGTGTTTCGGCGAACTCTTTCATGTCATCCGTTAAGCGAGCGATGACTGGACTTAATGCAGGTTCATTATCTGAGGGTTCTTCATTTTTTTCGTTGTAAATATTGTTGCGATATTTTTGTAATTGACCGCCCCAGATGCCACCGAAATACATGTAGAACTGGCCATCAGAATCTTCAAATACTGCCGGGTCAATACTGTAACTGCCTTTGATGGCTTCGGGTTCCGGTTTGAAAGGGCCAACCGGTGAATCACCTATTGCAACACCAATCTGGAAAATACCGTCTTTACGTTTTGCCGGAAAATAAAAATAATATTTTCCATTTTTGCGTGCGGCATCCGGCGCCCACATTTGACGTTCTGCCCAGGCAACATCTTTTACATGCAGGGCAACACCATTATCAACAGCAGGGCTGTCGGGGCTGTCGAGTGAAATCACGTGATAATCGCGCATATCAAAGTGATCACCGTTATCATTGAATGGCACACCGGCTTCAATATCGTGTGATGGATAAATATAAATTTTCCCATCAAACACATGCGCAGATGGATCAGCAGTGTAAATATGTTCAACCAATGGTTGTGCAATTGCGCGCGCTTTTAATTTGGCAACTTCAGCATCGGGTAACATTTCTTCAGCCATAAAAAATCTCTCTTTAAAAGTTCAACCAAAACATTATTTACTGGCGGCTTTGCGTCGTTGATTTAAATCCATTTCAATTTTGGATTCCATTTGTTTGTGGATCGGATAGAAAAACATCAGCACACAAATAATAAAGAAAGGTATGGCAGGATACAGGCTGACAATTAATTGAATACCTTCAACGGTTTCGGTGGACTGTACTGCCAGATCACGGTTATAACCGTAGGTTGCCAGTAAACCCACTAAAACACTTGAGCCAATGGTTAAGCCACCTTTCAAGCCGAGAATCATCGCAGAGAAAATAATGGCGGTAGCACGGCGGAAATTCTTCCATTCAGAAAAATCAGCGACATCGGCAATCATTGCCCAGAGTAAAGGAATAGTGACGCCATAAGTAAACCCATGCAAAATTTGTGAGGTAAACATTATTCCAATGGCGTCTTTTGGAATCACCAAAAATATCAAAATAAATAGTGTGGAAATAAATAATCCAATAGCAAACACATTGCGTTTGCCGAAACGATCCGCGAGTGGTTTGGATAAACCAATACCGACAATCATCATCAGAATTCCTGCACCATTAAATAATCCAAATGCAGAAGCGTCAGGTTCTTTTGGCCATTTAAAATTGGGCCAGGTATTTTGGATGCTGGCAATCATTTGACTGAATCCGATGGTATCGAAAAATTGAGTCAATGCATTGGGATCAGCATAGTATTTAAAGTAGTAAACGTAAGCTCCGCCTTTGAGTGCCAGGGTCACAAACAACAATACTACAGAGATCAACATAATCACCCAAGGCAGGTTGTGGAACAGATCCAAAACGTCTTGTTTAATACTGTTATCGGATTTTTCCGGCTGCATTCTTTCTTTGGTCGTCAGGAAGGTGATAACAAAACAAATCACGCTGACGACTGCAAAAAATTGCATGACTTTTTCAAAGCCGACGGCTTCGTCACCATCACCCAATACCAACACCAGTGGGCGCAATAATGCTTGAATAATAAATTGCGCCACCATAACTGCTACAAAGCGGTAGCTGGATAAACTATTACGTTCAGCCATGTTTCCTGTCAGAACACCACTTAATGCCGAGTAAGGTAAATTGTTGGCTGTGTACAACGACATGAGCAACAAGAGCGTGACGAAGGCATAAATAACTTTGCCATTTTCACTAAGATCAGGTGTGCTGAAGGTAAGAAATATCAGTACCGCAAAAGGAACCGATGAAAACAAAATCCAGGGACGATAGCTACCCCATCGCGTGCGTGTACGATCCGCAAGAATTCCAATAATGGGAGCCAGAAATACTCCGCCCAAAAGTCCGCAGGTACCAATGACCCATTGCGCTTTGTCGGGCGCCAAACCGTAGACGTCTGTGTAGTAGTAAGCAATAAAAGTCACAAAAGTTTGGAAGACCAGATTCGCAGCCAAATCACCCAGGCTATAGCCAACTTTTTCAACGACCGATAATTTTTGATTTGCGGTGGATGTATTCATTGTTATCTATCTTTTGTTGGGTAGCAGTACCCCATAACTGCCACTACATGATTGATTCCGCCCGGCGGGGTATTTGGGTTGGACGGATCATTTTTATGTTCTGTAAGGTTGGGCAATATACACAAATGAATCGAAAAAAACTGATTTTGCTGGTTGATTAATGATCAAATAGTCAAAAATAATATTAGGTGGGTGATTTCAAAACAACAGGACTAAAAAAACCGCCATTTAGCGGTTTTTTTAGTGGAGCTGAAGGCTATTTTTGCTCTCTCACAATCGCCCTATAGGCAATATCCTTCCTATAAAACATATCTTTCCAACTAATTTGTTGTGCCAGTTTGTAGGCGCGTTGCTGTGCTTCGGAAACTGTATTACCAAGAGCTGTTGCACATAAAACACGGCCGCCGTTAGTGACTGTATTGTCATCTTTTTGTGTGGTGCCAGCGTGGAAAACTTTTTCGCCAGCGACTTCGGTAGTGGGTAAGCCGGAAATGATATCGCCTTTGTTGTAATTGTCCGGGTATCCGCCTGCAGCGAGTACTACGCCGACTGATGCGCGTGAATCCCATTCGGCGGTGACTTTATCCAGATTGCCTTTTAATGCAGCTAAACAAAGCTCAACCAAATCGGATTGCAAACGCAACATAATCGGCTGGGTTTCCGGGTCGCCAAAACGGCAATTGTATTCAATCACTTTGGGTGTGCCGGATGCATCAATCATCAAACCTGCATATAAAAATCCGACGTAGGTATTGCCTTCTGCTGCCATGCCATTCACGGTTGGATAAATAATTTCTTTCATTACACGATCATGCACTGCTTGAGTCACCACAGGTGCAGGAGAGTAGGCGCCCATGCCGCCGGTGTTGGGGCCGGTGTCGCCATCGCCCACACGTTTGTGATCTTGACTTGTGGCCATTGGTAAAACATTTTTACCATCGACCATTACAATAAAACTCGCTTCTTCGCCTGCAAGAAATTCTTCGATCACAACACGACAACCTGCATCGCCAAATGCATTACCCGATAACATATCGCGCACAGCGTCTTCTGCTTGTTGCAAAGTTTCGGCGACGATTACACCTTTACCGGCAGCAAGACCATCCGCTTTAACAACAATTGGTGCGCCTTTTTTTCTCAAGTAAGCGAGTGCAGCTTCTACTTCAACAAAGTTTTGATAATCAGCCGTTGGAATTTTGTGACGTGCAAGAAAATCTTTAGTGAATGCTTTTGAACCTTCCAATTGCGCTGCGCCTTTACTCGGACCGAAACACAAAAGTTTGCGTGATTGGAAATAATCGACAACACCGGCGACGAGCGGAACTTCGGGGCCGACAATAGTTAAACCGACATTATTTTTTTCTGCAAAATCGGCGAGAGCTGCAAAATTTAAAACATCTATTGCGATGTTTTCCAATTTGAATTCGAGCGCAGTTCCGGCATTGCCGGGCGCAACAAATACTTTTTCAACTTGCGTGCTTTGTGCAGCCTTCCATGCAAGAGCATGTTCACGTCCGCCGCTACCGATGATTAATATATTCATGTGCATTACTCATATTTGTAAATTCTTTCACCCTTAACATTGTAGGATGCCGTGGAGTGAAGCGATACGCATCACAGATCTCAATGAAAATCTTGATGCGTATCGCTTCGCTCCACAGCATCCTATGAATGGGAAGGATTTATTTTTCTTTAATGCCTGAAATGACGCATGCCCGTGAACACCATCGCCATTCCATGTTCATTCGCAGCGGCAATCACTTCTTCATCGCGCATTGAACCGCCGGGTTGAATCACAGCAGCAATACCTACTTTCGCAGCGTTATCTATGCCGTCACGGAATGGAAAAAATGCGTCAGACGCCATTACTGAGCCGGCAACTTGTAATCCCGCATGTTCTGCTTTAATTGCTGCGATGCGAGCTGAATTAACGCGACTCATTTGTCCTGCGCCAACACCAATCGTTTGAGAATTTTTTGCGTATACAATTGCATTGGATTTTACAAATTTCGCCACTTTCCATGCGAATAATAAATCACGCAATTCGGATTCTGTTGGGATGCGTTGAGTAACAATTTTTAAATCCGCTGCGGTGATCATTCCGTTGTCACGATCCTGTACCAGCAAGCCACCATTAACACGTTTGTAGTCAAGGCCTGCAAATTTTTCACTTCCCCAAGCACCGCATGCAAGCAAACGTACATTTTGTTTTGCTTTAACAACTTCTATTGCTTCGGCTGAAACACTTGGAGCAATAATCACTTCAACAAATTGACGTTCAACAATCGCTTTTGCTGTTGCTGCATCCAATTCGCGATTGAAGGCGATAATGCCACCAAATGCAGATTCAGTGTCTGTTGCGTACGCAAGATCATAAGCTTCTTTTATAGTTGGAGCTACAGCAACCCCGCAAGGATTAGCATGTTTCACTATCACGCATGCAGGTTGATCAAAACATTTTACAGTTTCAAGTGCGGCATCAGTGTCAGCAACATTGTTGTAAGAAAGTTCTTTGCCTTGCAATTGTTTTGCTGTGGCAATGCTGGCTTCTTGTGGATTCTTTTCAACATAGAAAGCCGCTTTCTGATGCGGGTTTTCTCCGTAACGCATTTCCTGCGCTTTGGTGAATTGCGTATTAAATGTGCGTGGGAAATCAGCACTGCCACCTTCAACCATACGACCAAAATAATTGGCGATGGCGCCATCGTAAGCCGCTGTATGTTCGTAAGCTTTAATCGCCAAATCAAAACGGGTTTTATAAGAAGTGCAGCCGTTTTGGGTTTTTAATTCATTGAGAATTTTTGCGTAGTCAGATGC
>CAZICR010000220.1:0-5685 GCA_964537795.1 uncultured Cellvibrionaceae bacterium
TCTTTAGCTTCACAGCTAAGGTTTGTCATTTTCAAGGTCGCGACGAAATTCCGTCAACAGCGCCTGCTGTTCCTCAGTTAGTTTTATTGCTTGCAATAAATCCGGCCTTCTCTGCCAGGTTCGACCCAACGATTGCTTTAATCGCCAGCGTCTGATTTGCGCATGGTTTCCTGATAACAAAACATCAGGCACACGCATTCCATCAAAATCTTCCGGTCGGGTGTAGTGCGGGCAATCTAATAAACCTTCAGTAAAAGAATCCTGTTCTGCTGATTGCTCATGACCCAGAGCACCCGGCAACAATCGAGTAATAGCATCTACTATCACCATTGCCGCCAACTCACCACCACTTAACACATAGTCGCCTATTGACCATTCCTCATCGATCAAGGTCTGAATCAGACGCTCATCAATACCTTCATAACGCCCAGCAACCAACACCAGATTGGTGTCACTTGCCATAGAAACTGCAACTTGCTGATTAAACACTTTCCCTTGGGGAGACAAGTAAATCACTTTCGCCAAAGTTTCTTCTGTATTGGCCCAATTCTTTGCAGCGCTAATCGCATCACGTAAAGGCTGAACCATCATTAACATTCCGGGGCCGCCACCATAAGGGCGATCATCCACGGTTTTATGCTTGTCATGCGCGAAGTCGCGAGGACTCCATGTCGCCACCTCTAGTAAACCTTGCCTGACTGCTCTGCCGGTGATACCAAATTCGGTAACAGCCTTAAGCATTTCCGGGAACAAAGTCACCAGTGCAATTTTCAAAATTCCGGATCCCAATCCACCCGAATCTCACCAAGCTCGAGATTCACTGATAAGACAAACTGTTCGGGAACATATGGAATCAATCGTTCACGTTTATCAATGCTTTGATCATCCGGCGTTACCACCAGTACATCATTTGCACCGGTTTCAAATAGTTTTGAAATCCGCCCCAAACGTTTTTCGGCGCCTTGGTATTGCGTGATTACCACCAAACCTTCGAGTTGACTCCAGTAGTATTCACCCTCATCCAGTTCAGGCAATAAATCCGCCTCTACTGCTATATCAACAGAGGTATAAGCCGCCGCTTCATCTCTATCATCAATGCCCACAATGTGCACAACAAAGGCATCACCATGTGGACGAGCTTCATCTATCTCAACCTGTTTGACACCATGACGCGTTTTCAACAACCAAGGGTGGTACTCAAACAGATTTTCAGCTGGCTCAGTATAAGAATGCACTTTCAACCAGCCTTTAACACCGTAAACCGCCGTCAGCCGCCCGACATTCACCAGATTGGATTTTTCAAACGACATACCGCAGGCAAACGATTAAGCAGCTTTCTTGCTGTCTTTTACCAACTTCTCAACGCGCTCGCTCAATTGGGCGCCTTGGCCAACCCAGTATTGCAAACGGTCTTGGTCAATACGAAGGGTCTCTTCCTGACCACGGGCGATTGGGTTGAAAAAACCAATCCGCTCAATAAAACGACCATTGCGAGCACTGCGGCTATTGGTAACAGTAACATGATAGAAAGGGCGAGCTTTAGAACCGCCACGAGACAAACGAATAGTGACCATTGAGGTTTGTTTCCTGTAGTTGTCAAAAAGGAGCTTCAAAAACTCCGGTTAAAATTGTGAGTCGCAGTGCAATACAAAACTTCCACGCACCACGAAAGGCGCGGCATTCTAAGGGAAAGTGGGGGGTTTGTATAGACTTGGTATCAGTCCAGCAAACCCATGTCCGAATAAGGGTTGCTATCAGGCAAGTCAATCGTTTGGGCGAACCCAGGCAACTGCAAGCGACTATCATCCAGCTGAATCAACTTTTCATCTATCAAGCCTTCTCCGAAATGATAAATCGTTGAAAACTGCCCTTTGAGGGCTGCCTTATCGTAATTTGACGCTCTGGCTCGAACTTGTTCGCGCCGGCTTTTGTAGGCAGCCATTTGTTCGGTGCCATAACGCTTGGTGAGCATCTTTTCGACCTTATGTGGTGCTATCACGCTGGCTGTTGCATTGTTACCGCCAAAACCTTTGGAGTTGATAAAAACCAGATCTATATCTTCAGGTTTACGCACTTGATCTTTGTTGGAAATCATCAAACGATCCGCAAAGACATCATCAGCTACTTTGTCGATCGTTTTAATGCCGGGAATAATTCCATATTGAAATATGCCGAGGCTGTTAATTAATTGTTCGCCACTGGCGGCGGCTAATGAGTGACCGACGTAAGCTTTGATGGCTGCCACTGGCCAGGATTCAATACCAAAGACTTTCGCAACCTGATCGAATATATGCGATTCAGTCACACGATTCTGCGGTGTACTGGAACCATGAGCCTGAATCACTGAGTGATGACGAACCGAATCTTCACCCAACAAAGCGCGCGCTGACGCTACCGCTTTCGCCATAGTTATGTAGTTGCCCGGACCAGGAGCCGAAATTGATTTCTTGAAACCATCAGCATTAACAAAAACATCGCCAACTGCGGCATGAATATCTGCACCTAACTCAATCGCCAAACCATCATCCATCAATACTATATATTGACTGGCTTCTGCCATAGTGAACCCAGCATTCTCACCAAAAGGACGACTGGTTCGGCGTGGATCAGCTGCATCCGAGTTATCCAGTTTTTTGAGTTTTTCTTCGCTGGCCAAAGCACCCATTGTGGAATAGCCATCAATGATTTCCTGCAATATTGGCGCTTCTGCATTACCAATGATCGCCACACGAATTTTGCCTGCGGTGATGTCATCAACAGCGGCTTGCAGGTTGTAGAGAAAAGACGCACAAGCACCAACCAAAGCTCCCGTTTGGCCCACACTTCCCAAAATGTATGCATTCACAAAATCGGCTGGCATGGTATTCAGGCCAAGAGGGCACTGCTTGGCACTGACCCGATCTCCTTTTAATCGTGATTGCAATAAACCGCCAAAACCGTTGGCATCCATCTGGCTCATTACGTTACTGGCGTAAACCGCAACCTGATCAGGTTTAACTGAATCAATAATCTGTTGCCATTCAATACCAATTGAACGTATCGCATCAGAAGCGCCTATCACCGCCAGTTGCAATGCTCTTGGGTGATAGTGTGATGGATACAAAGAGCCGGGATTAAACCCACTGGGCAACTGCCCTGCTGACTTGACGGGCAATTCACGATAACTATCGAATTTTACTTGTAACCCTGATGGCGCAATGACTCTGACTTTATCTTCGTCAATATCTTCGATTAACCAAGACTCAGGTACAGGTTCAGGTAAATCACGGCGACGTATTTCAAAGGTTAAAGGGGTATCAGCAGTCCCCAAAGCAGCGTTTTTTTGCCAAAAGGCGGCATCTACATCAAAGAAGGTTTTTTCGATTCGACGAATCAATGTACCTTGTAATACCTGGTCACCAAAACGAGATTCAATATCAGCTAGAGACAAGGCTGCGCCTTGCTCATCGCGATAAGCATCGGAATAAGTCACCAGGCCCATCATGACTGCAAGCCCGGCCAAGGTTTCCTGACGGTCTTGGGTTGGCAAACTTTCAATCACCATTCGACGATAGGCTTGATGACCCGATGCGCGACCGGCAGCACTAAAACCACCGAATCCAACAATCACAGGCAAAGCTCTTGGAGTTAGCGACATAGAAATTACAGCTCAAAGACAATTTGGCGACAGTCTAAAAGCATTCAACAATGATTTCTTTTATTTTTTAGCCATTATTTGTAGTATTTTGGCCAATTTATTGATTTGGAGACAGACGATGCTAAATGTTGGATTCCTGCTTTGCGACAATATGCTGGCCACCAGCACTACATTACCCATGGAAATGTTGTTGGCAGCACAAACTACAGCTAATCAGCAACGAAAATCTCAGCAACCGGTTTTACAGATCAACACATTTGCCACTCAACTCACCCCCATCAAAACACAAACAAGCATATCCCTTGTCGCTGACAAAAAAATTGATAACACGAAACTGGATTTACTCTATTTACCAGGACTCTGGCGCAACCCCCGCCCGATGATTCAGAAAAATCGTGAAGTGATTGGATGGCTACAAAATTTGCACCAATCAGGAACACTTATCAGCGCTGTTGGTACAGGAGTGTGCTTTTTAGCCGAGGCAGGATTATTGGATGGAAAAGTCGCAACTACTCATTGGTATTATTTTGAACAATTCAAAAAACAATATCCTGCCGTACAACTCAAACAGGAATATTTTATTACCCAAGCCGAAAATATTTACTGTGCTGCCAGTGTAAATTCACTAGCTGATCTAACCGTGCATTTTATTACACAATTTTTTTCGACAGAAATCGCACAGCATGTTGAAAAACATTTTTCACATGAAATTCGAAAATCTTATGACAAGAGTGCCTATTTTGATCGGTTACAAAAACCACATCCTGATGAAACCATCATTCAAATTCAGGACTGGCTCGAATCTCACTACCATCAAGCTGTTAATTTTCAAAACCTGTCAAAACAATTTGATTTGAGTGTACGCAGTATGAATCGACGATTTAAAAATGCTTTGGATCAAACTCCAAATAATTACTTACAAAAAATGCGCATCAATGCAGCCAAGGATTTATTACAAAACACCAATCTCGCAATCAATGAAATTGCTGACCAGATAGGCTGCCCTGACCCCAGTTATTTCACCAGTCTTTTTAAAAAACATTTGCACATCACACCGATTGCGTATCGAAAAACTGTCAGAGCAAAATTATTCCAAGCACAAACATGACAATGCCCGGAATCCGGGCATTGAAGAATTAACTGCCAAAAGCAGCTATCAAGCGGCTTGGGCATCATTTTTATGCGCAAGGACACTCGTCGAAGTATTTACTGCAATAGGAATGCTACGCGGCTTCAGTGATTCAGGAATAATTCTCTGTAAATCAATATGCAGCAATCCATTTTGATAATTAGCCGACAGAACTTGAACGTGATCCGCTAATTGAAATTTACGCTCAAAACTACGTGCCGCTATACCTTGGTGTAAATAAGTTTTTTCTTGCGTTTCAGTGGCTTTATTCGCAGAAACTGTCAACAAATTTTGATTCACTTCTATAGTAATTTCAGTCGTATCAAAACCAGCAACAGCCATAGTGATTCGATATTTATCTTCGCCTGTCAATTCAATGTTGTAAGGCGGATAACTGGGTTGATTTTGTTCAGCACGAGACAAGCTATCCAACAAATTTGCCATGCGATCAAAACCAATTGCAGAACGATACAAAGGAGAAAAATCTAAACTACGCATATCAATATCCTCTAAGGAGCAATATTTAAAAATTGCCATTTATATGGCACCCATTAATGAGCCTCATTGAGCACTCGTAGCTAAAATGTTGACTAAGAAAGATAATTCAAGGGGGGAAGTCACAATATTTTATTACTTTACGTTACAGTTCAATTTTTACACAAAATAAATTATGGCGCACAAATAAGAATTTCATAACCAGAATAAACAACTGAGGAGCCGTCTGCAAAACCCAGGCCTATATTTAAATAATCTCGAAGGATCAAGTGATTAAGAAAAACATTAGTTCCAGTTAGCACATTAAATTCTAAATAGAGAGCGAAAAGATATTAACGACGTAAAATTACTTCTTGAATTTTTATTTAAGAGTAGCAATATAGACACTGAGCTTTGGAACTATTCGAACAAAAAACTGCCTAGA
>CAZICR010000221.1:0-3612 GCA_964537795.1 uncultured Cellvibrionaceae bacterium
TACCGCGCAGGTCGTCAATACGAGTGAAAGCTCCGGTCGCGCGGGCAAGAGAAATCTTGTAAACGAGACCTTTGTCGCAATGACAAAGGCTTTTGCTCTTAAGATTCGCCCGTCATTGCGCCATAAACCTTTTAATGACGGAGCTTTTATCTATGCGTAATCTTTTTATTTTCATCTTCCTCTTGCTACTACCAGCACTGGCAACAGCTGATGCCATACCCCCTGCGGATCAAAACATCAGCGTAGGAACGCCGTTGCTTTGGGCAATTTTCTTTGGTCTGGTGGTTATCGTTTTGGTAATCGACCTGGTGTTCGTGGGTGGTGGTAAGCAACATCGCGTTTCACTAAAGGAAGCCGGTACCTGGTCTTTAATTTGGATAACCTTGGCCATGCTTTTCGGTGGCGGACTTTGGTGGTATCTGGATGACAACTACACGCGCGAATTGGCTAACACCAAAACCCTTGAATACTTGACTGGCTATTTGGTAGAAAAATCTCTCGCCATAGACAACGTTTTTGTGTGGCTCATGTTGTTTAACTTTTTTGCTATCCCGTTTGAACTGCAAAAACGCGTGCTGACCTACGGCGTATTGGGCGCGATTGTGATGCGTACCATCATGATTTTCGCCGGTGTTTGGTTAATCGAACAATTCCATTGGATGCTGTATCTGTTCGGTGCTTTCCTGTTATTCACCGGTATCAAAATGTGGTGGATGGCCGATAAAGAAGTTCATTTGGAAAACAATCCATTAATTAAATGGATCAAAAATCATTATCCCGTGACTAATGAACTCAGGGGCGAGCGTTTCTTTGTGACGGAGAATGGGATTCGTATGATGACGCCGCTTTTTCTTGCGTTAATCCTGGTAGAAATATCCGATTTGATTTTTGCTGTTGACTCAATCCCGGCCATCTTCGCTATCACCTCTGACCCTTTCATTATTTTGACGTCGAATATATTCGCAATTCTGGGGCTGCGGGCGATGTACTTTTTATTAGCCGATATGGCCGATAGATTCAGCTATCTCAAATATGGCTTGGCGTTGGTGTTGGTATTTATTGGTATAAAAATGCTGATGATTGATATCTACAAAATTCCCGTCGGAATTTCACTCGCTGTAGTTGCCACACTGATTGGTAGTTCAGTACTGATCTCTTTAGCCAAAACAAAGGCCAAACCCACTGAGTAATTTGTAGGTCAGAAAAACGCCTGGACCTTCAGGCGTTTTTCACTGTTCAACCCAATGCTGCCCTTCATTTACACTTATCTACTTGCAAATAATAATAAATCTCATTAGTGTATCCATCTCACAAATTAGCTCTTCTCATGTTGAATAACTGACGGGAATTCAATGACTTATTTATTGGTGATGAATCGGATAACGGCCGCTTTGGTGGGGGGTTATGCCTTTACATGGGGGATTACTGCCTTTGGGATCGCCGGGTTGGTGGCTTTAGGCGTGGATTTTCATCAGGCGGAAACCGGTATGTTGATGCTGTCGTTTTTGGTGTTTTTGTTGGCGTTCCTCTGGACCTTTACGGCCAGAAGTATGTTCAAGGTTTGGGCAGTATTGGGTTTTGGGGCTTTGGTTTTGACCGCTACTGCCTTGGCTTTGCAGCAGCAGTTACTCGGTTAGGTAAGCACTTATGTTCGACAATTTTCGTGTAGCAATGGCGTGGGTCCACACCTGGTTCGGATTGGTTCTGGGTTTTGTGTTGATGATTTGTTTTTTCTTCGGCGCTTTGTCGGTGTTTGATCGCGAAATTGATCGCTGGGCAATTCCCAAGACGCGGTTCGATCCGCAGCCTTTGCCGTCTTACGATAATTTACTCAAACCGGTTTATGAAAAATTGCGCGCGCATCCGAGCGATATGGCTGCAACTGCATCGCGTGTAATCGGTGAATTGCCGCATCCCGATGCAATGCCTATGACTTCTTTTTATGCCTACACCACGCATCGCGATCCGGTGTTAGCCATTGGTGCGGAATTCAGTATTCCGAATAAACCGATTAATCCCAATGACGATCATCTGCATGTGCACGGTTGGTCGACTATAGATCCGCGCACTGGCGAAACTATTCCGGATGATGCCTTAAAAATTGGCAGCGGTTGGTTTTATCCCATGCATTACAGTTTAAATTGGCAATGGAAATACATGGGTGTTTACATTGTCGGTTTGGCTGCATTGATGATGTTGGTGGCATTGGTGACCGGTGTGATTATTCATCGCAAAATTTTTCGCGAATTTTTTACCTTCCGCCCGAAAAAACGCACACAACGCAGCACCTTGGATTTGCACAATATGACTGGCGTTGTGGCTCTGCCGTTTCATTTCTTTTTTGCGCTCACCGGATTAATTATTTTCGCGGCTTATTATTACTTGCCTGTGTCCAGCACTATGCTCAAACCTTTGCATGATCAACACGAAATTCTTGAAGCGCAACGCACAGGTTTGCCGCACGAACCCGCAGGAATCGCTGCGCCTATGGCTTCGATTGATGCAATGGTTGCCGAAGCCAAACGCCGTTGGGCTGCTCGTGATATGGCAGGCGAGGTGGGTTATTTATTTGCTGATCATGTCGGCGATCAAAATGGCTACGTCAGTATTTATCGCGCAGGCAGCGATAGAGTGGCTTTAGTGGGCGAAGCCATTCACTTCAAAGCCAGCACCGGTGAAGTGCTGCGCGAAGATCCGCCGCGTGCAGCGGTAATGGAAATCAACGAATTTTTAACTGGGTTGCATTTGCAACATTTTGAACACTGGTTATTGCGTTGGCTCTATGTGGTGGGCGGATTACTTGGTGCAATTTGTATCGCCACAGGTTTTATTTTCTTTGTCGAAAAACGCAAACAAACTCATGCAAAAATAAACAGCCAGGGCAGTCGTATTGTTGATGCTTTAGCCGTAACCACGGTGACCGGAATGTTGATTGCGACTTTTACAATTTTAGTTGCGAATCGAGTATTGCCTGCGGATATGGTTGGCAAAGGCAGCTGGGAAACACAAATTTTTTGGTGGGCCTGGTTAATTGCCTTATTACATGCCTTGTGGCGCAGCGCGCCGGTTGCACGCGGTGAATTTAATCCTGCATGGCGCGAACAATGTTGGATTGCAGCCGCATTAGCAGTTGCAGCAGTGATTATGAATTGGATCAGTACCGGCGATCATCTCATCAAAACAATTTTTACTGATACTTATTGGGCTGTTGCCGGTGTCGATTTGAGTTTGCTTGTGGCTGCAGGTATTTGTTTGATGGCTGAGCGCAAACTTAAAAAGCGTCAACTGATTCATCAGACGAATAATCAGATCCAAACAGGGGAGCTGAGTCATGTTTGAACCCTGGATTTTATTTATACTCGCCGCCATGAGCTGTGCAACGGGTTTTGCATGGTTGGCCTTATCAATAAATGTTCACTGGCAACAAGTCATGCACAGCGCCAACACACCCAGCGAAAAAACTCGCACAACTTTGCGCGTGTTAGGCGCTTTGGCTTTATTAATCACAGGAATTTTATGTTTCACTGCGGATCGCCCATCCATGGCGATTCTGGTTTGGTTGATGCTATCAGCCGTCACTGCTCCTTCGATTTCCATGCTGCTTGCATGGCG
>CAZICR010000221.1:3712-4828 GCA_964537795.1 uncultured Cellvibrionaceae bacterium
CAGGCATTGGCTACCCAAATATAATTTTCCTGTTCGATTTTATCTATCGGTGGAATGTGTGCATTCCAAGCTTGCAGGAGAAGATTTCTTATAAATTCGCTATCGTCTATAAAACGCACTTCAACTTGATCCGGAAAGGTTACTGAGCCAGATTCTGTTTTATTCTTGCGAGAAGTTGCGGCTTTGGTTTTTTCTTGAAGGAGGCGTAACACATTGTCGTAGTTAAACGTGCCCGGTTCTACGTGAATCCATTTCGGCATAGCACCGTAGTGAATTTCGCCACTACCATTTTTTGCAACTGTTAAAGCGCATCCACCATGGGGCAGATCAACCACAAACGAATTGCTGTTGTCGTTTGCCGAGCTTGATGATGTCCCGATAAACAGAGCAAAGATCACAAAACCAACATAGGTAGAAATTCGTTTTTTCATGAGTTGACCCAGCATAGGTGGTGCGGGCGAGAATAACCTGCGTCTCGAGGCGTAAGCAATCCATTGGGTTTCGTGCGACATGTTTCTTCTTTTTATAAAATTCGTTGCGTCACCGTTCAAATGATAATAATTTCTGTTGATAATTATTATCATTTGTGAAAAGATGGCGATACATTACTGAATACTATTTTCCCCGAGTTGTTATCCAGTAATGGGATTGGACAACTACTCATTGAAAGCCTGGGGTAGTATGCCGCTCATGTATGAGTTTCAAGGACGTTTAATCCTGCTCGTTCTTCCTCCTCCGGAGCAGGCGGAATAGGGAGTTTCGTTGCTGGCGCACTGAAACTGTCGATTTCGATATTTTTATGAGGTTGCATTGCAGCCTCATTTTTTACGCACCTCACTAATTAACAATTACAGCGTTTGCTCATCGGCAGGTTGTGAATTGGGCCCTTAGCTTGGAAGTTGTTCCGGTCGTCGGTAGCTAAGTGTTGGCATCCGCTCAAGGTAATTAATAGTGCCAACAGGCATGTAAATCGTTTCATGGTCTCTCCTCAAAGTTCCGGCAATTTATATTAAATGATAATAATTATCAATATGTATTGACTTGTGTTAAATTAATGATAATCATTCTCATTAATTAACTGGAAGGAGTTGTCATTATGAATAGCCGTTTGTCGAT
>CAZICR010000221.1:4838-5681 GCA_964537795.1 uncultured Cellvibrionaceae bacterium
GATTGCTTCATCCTCTGAGGGATTTGAATGTTTCAGGGAAGATTTATTGGTTTATTTGGTTCAGAGATTTGGCTCACTGGATTTGGCCCAAAAAATTCTGATCGAGACACGTGTTCAGTTGGCGGATGACAGCATTTTGGGAATGGTGGGTAATCCGGCAGTTTATTTGATGGGATTTGCCTTATCAGTTGGTTTACACATGACAGGGCAGCAGGGGGGACGACATGACTCAGTGGGTTGAATCGAAGGTGAGTGCCGATATTCTGGATTTACAATGGCGAGCGCAAAACTATTCATCTCAATTGGGTGCTATACCGGATCCCGCCGCCAAAATTTTATTGGAACGATTAGGCTTCGCCATCGAAAAACATTTTATTTTCAATGAGCGTAATCGTTTGCAAGCTATGCAAAGTTGTTGGATAGATAAAACTTGTCTGAATTTTTTGCAACAATATCCCGATGCGTTAATCATAGAACTTGGTTCAGGTTTCAGTTCGCGATTTCATCGTTTGTCATCTGCATTGGATTGGCCAAGATTTCGTTGGCTAATATTGGATGAAGAGAAAGTGATTGAAAAAACCCGGACAATTTTGCCAAGAATCGATAACTTCGAATTGGTTTGCTTGAATGATACAAAAAGTTTGGTTCATCATTGGCGAGGTGAGCCCATGATGATTCTGTTTGAACAAAAAACTATAAAGATGTCTATCAGTGAAATGACAATTCTCTGCCATAACTTGCAATATCATGCAAAAAAATGGACTGATAATTGTCAGCTGGAGCTGCAACTCTTCGACGAACGTTTTGTTAAAAAATCCTGGTTGCAGAAAATAAAAAACTGGT
>CAZICR010000222.1:0-5680 GCA_964537795.1 uncultured Cellvibrionaceae bacterium
CTTGCCGGATAATGTGCGCATTTGGTTTGATAATCCTCAGGTTTTCTTTGATTGATTGAAATGATAAAAGAATGGGAGTCACGAGTTTTTTCTAACCACTGCCAGGTTTTGTCAGGAGGGAGGTTTATGATGCTTAATTGCAGAGCTAAACATTAGGGAGTTAACAGTGAGTTCATCTGATTCAGCGCCTCTAATGAAAGATGGCCTTAATTCGAATGCCATTCAACGTATTGGTAAAAGTCTTGAAAAAGTGGTGCCCGATTTTAGTGCCAAACGTTTCCACAAAAATACACTGCAAGGAATTGATGAGCTCGAATTAAAACAACGGGTTCATCATATTATCCATCACCTGCATCAGGAATTTTCGCATCCCTATAAAAAACTGAGTCGTTATTTGCAGGACTTGCCGCAAGTCTGGGACACTGGAAATGCTGACGATAATAAAGCCATGTTTGCTGCCTGGCCGGTGATTGATTATGTCGCAACACACGGATTGCAACATCCAAAAGAGTCGTTGCAAACCCTGGAGAAATTAACCTCACTGTTCACTGCAGAGTTTGCGATTCGCCCCTTTATCCAGCAACACTATCAACAAACCTATTCGCAATTACTGAAATGGTGTGAAGATGATTCCGAACATGTTCGCCGTTTGGCTTCAGAAGGTTCTCGTCCGCGATTGCCTTGGGGAATACGCTTGCCACAATTTATTCAGGATCCGCAACCGCTTAAATCGATTTTACAAAAATTAAATCAGGATGACAGTTTATATGTACGACGTTCTGTAGCAAATAATATCAATGACATCAGCAAAGATAATCCTGATTGGGCGATTGAATTGTGCGAAGAATTTTTATCGAACGAAAACGAAAAAACAGAATGGATAGTCAAGCATGCTTTGCGCAGTTTAATTAAATCCGGTGATCAGCGTGTTTTTCCTTTGTTGGGTTATAGCAAAAACGCCAAAGTTGAGATTAAAGATTTTGTATTGGATAAAAAAACCGTCTCAGTGGGTGATTCTCTAGCGTTTTCATTTTTATTGAGTGCCGACAAAACGCAACAACTGGTTGTGGACTATCTTGTTTATTTTATGAAGGCCAACGGCAGCTTATCTGCAAAAGTGTTTAAATTGAAAAATATTGAATTGAAAAAAGGAATGGAAATCCTTTTCGAAAAGAGGCATTCCTTTAAACCTATTACTACCAGGTCTTATTATTCAGGCCTGCATCAAATTGCGATACAGGTTAATGGCAAAGAAATTGGTCGATTGGATTTTATGCTGCGTTAAGCTGTGTGCTGATTTGCTGTTCTTTCCATTTAAGTCTGTCACTGTAATGCAACAATCTCAATGTGCCTTGATAGTCTTCAATCAGCGCTGTGCAATTTTCTACCCAATCGCCACAATTGGCATAGACGAATCCTTTGTCATTGCGTAGTTCAGGGTGATGAATATGCCCGCAAATAACGCCGTCATAACCACGGCGTTTGGCTTCATCCAGAGCATGGAGCTCATAAGTCTTGATTGCCGCTTTAGCACCTTTGATATTGTTTTTAATTAAACTCGCCAAAGAAAAATAAGGCCGACCAAACAAGCGACGAATGCGATTGCTCCAGCGATTGAGAAATAACAGTAATTCATAACCATGATCGCCAATCAAACGTGTTAACCAGCTGAGTTGTATGTGAGCATCCATTGCGTCACCGTGCATAATCAAAAAGCGTTTACCGTCGCCTCGTTGATATTCGCACTCTTCAATGATTTCGATAGGCCCAAAAAAATCACCTGCAAATCGGCGCATGGGTTCATCATGATTGCCGGGAACATAAATCACTTTCATTCCTTTGGCGGCCAGCTCGTAGAATTTCATCATGATTTGATGATGTTTTGCCGGCCAACGAAAGCGGCGTTTCATCGCCCATAAATCCACAATATCACCGACCAGATAGAGAGTGTCGCAACGTAAATCCTGCAAAAATTCCAACAGATAATCTGCCTTGCAATCGCGCGAGCCTAAATGAATGTCGGATATCCAAACCGTTTTACCGCTGATGATATTGGATACTTTCGGCGATAAATCAACGGCAGGATTATGCGGGTGTGTGTCTTGATTGACAGCAGCAACAGGTGGGGTCATGACAATATTCCACTACCAGATTGTGGAAATTTTCCGGTAGCAGCATGACGAATTCACAACAGAATGATGAATTTTCTGTGACAGTTCTTTTTGGCGAGATTGTTATTGTTCTTGCGGTTTTAAAAGAGTCAGAATAAATAATCCCGTTGCGGCCAAAACAATTGCCGGACCTGCAGGTGTGTCCCAAAAATAAGAAGCAACTAATCCCAACACAACGGCACAAGCGCCCAACAGGCTAGCCAGTATGGCCATTTGTTCGGGTGAATGACTGATACGACGAGCAGCAGCAGCAGGTATAATCATTAATGCAGTAATTAATAATACGCCGACGATTTTCATCGCAATTGCAATCACCAATGCCATCAACAACATTAATGCAGTTCGCACAGCAGTAACGGGAACCCCTTCAATCTGTGCCAACTCTTCATGAACAGTGATAGATAATAAAGGCCGCCATAAAAAAATCAGCGCAATACAAACACACAAGCTGATGATACTGATGGTGATTACATCAGACACCGACACAGCCAAAATATCACCAAACAAGTAGGCTAATAAATCTATGCGGGTTTCAGTAAACAAGCTGACACAAACCAAACCCAGCGCAAGTGTTGAGTGTGCAAGTATGCCCAATAAAGTATCAGTCGCTAAAAATCGTTTGTGTTGCAATCCCACCAAAATTAATGCCAGGGTCAAGCAACCCAAAGCCACCGCGAAATTCAAATTAATATCCAACAACAACCCAAAGGTGACACCGAGTAGTGCAGAATGTGCGAGCGTGTCTCCGAAATAGGCCATGCGACGCCAGACAGCGAATGCACCTAAAGGCCCCGCCACAATCGCAACGGCCAAGCCGGAAATTAAAGCGAGTAATAAAAAATCAGGCATGGTGATCATGTCCACAAGCGTCATCACAATTGGATTTTTTTGCGGTGAGTCGAATAATTTTTCCATGTTCATCGTGTTGGTGATCATGATGATGGGTATAAATTGCCATAGCTGCTGCGCGCTCGGGATGTTCACCAAATAAAGCGATATAGGCTGGATCGTTGGTTACTTGTTGCGGATGCCCTTGGCAACAGATATGTTGATTCAAACAAATCACTGTATCTGTTGTTGCCATTACCAGATGTAAATCGTGCGATACCAGCAGCACACCGCATTGGCGCTGATTGCGAATTTGGTGAATTAATTGATACAAGGTCGCCTGCCCGGTGATATCAACCCCTTGTACTGGCTCATCGAGAACCAGTAATTGAGGATCGCGCAAGAGTGCACGGGCGAGAAGTACTCGCTGGGTTTCACCACCGGATAAGGCCTGCATGGGCGAAGTCAACAATTGATCCACACCCGTCAGACCCAAGGTTTCAGCCCAATTCACCTGCGGTTTTCCCGCCAATGTTAAAAAGCGCGCGACGGTCAGTGGAAAGCTGGAGTCCAGATGCAGCTTTTGTGGCATATAACCCACACGTAATGTTGGCGCACGCCAAATTTGACCTTCATCCAGTTTGATCAGTCCCAGAATGCTGCGCACCAGGGTTGTTTTTCCGGCACCATTGGGGCCGATCAGGGTAGTGATTTTACCTCGATGCAATTGCAAATCTGCTTTTTGGAGCAGAAAGCGCCCTTGTCTTTTTACAGAAATGGCTTTGGCTTCGACCAATAATTCTGACATGGCAAAAAATCTAACCCGGCAATGAAAAGCGGAATGTTACACTATCACAATTAAATTGAATCCTTTTGAAGTTGATCTATGAAGTTGTTTTTTACTTTAATCCTGATATTCCTGCCTGGCCTGACATTGGCGCAAATAAAAGTTGTGGCGAGCATCAAACCTTTGGCTCTGATCCTAAAAGAAATTGGCGGAGACAAATTGGTGATTCAACAACTGATTCCTGATCAGGCATCGCATCATGACTATCCACTCAGGATGTCTGACCATGAAAAATTACATGGAGCGGATTTAATTGTCTGGATTGGTTCTGATCTGGAAAGTTTTCTGACCCGACCTTTAGCCAATTTGCCGAAAAATAAAATTATCTCGTTGGAAAATTTGGCAGACATTGAATGGCCTGATAACGAAAATGAAAAGCATGATCATCACCACAGCCGCGACCCGCATTTGTGGTTAAATCCGCAAAATGTGATCGTCATGGTTAAATTTCTAACAAAACAATTGGCAGGAATAGACCAAAAAAATGCTATCGAATATCAAAAAAATGCAAGCAGTTTTATTGTTTCACTGGAACTGTTGGACAAGAATATTGTTGAAAAACTGGCACCTCTGAGTGATAGGGGCTTTGCTGTCTATCATCATGGTTACAGTCATTTTGTTGGTCGATATCATCTAAAACAATTGGGCTATTTAACTTTGACACCAGAACGTAAAACCGGTGCCAAGCATCTGAATCAATTGCTAAGGGTATTAAAAAGTGAGGGGAAATGTATTTTTGGTGAGCCATCGGTTGATAGTGCACAACTTCTGGCGATTGCAGAGCAACATCAACTGCGGGTAGGTTTTCTTGACCTGATGGGAATCAAGTCCGACAGCTACCTGCAGCTGATGCAGTCACTGGCCGAAAGTTTTTCAACCTGCCTGTCTGATCGGAGTCGCTAAGGTAAATTGTGTTGGCAAACGCAATTTGACGCCACGTGTCGCCAATCCATCAATTTGTCGTTTGTTTAATTCCATGACGAAAGCGTCATAACATCTGCGCACTTCTTTTTCACCGCACAAAGCTGTTTCTTTTAATAAATCCAACATGCCATCATCAGATGAAATACGATGACGTACACCCGTTTTATGAAAGTAACTACTGGCCAGCTGTTGCATACGAAAAATAGCGGCTTGCGAAAAAATCAACGTAGTCATAACAAACTCCAAATGTTAGCCAAGGTTGCGCAGAACTTCTGCTTGATCCCAGTCTAGGCAAGCTCATAATGAAAGCGAGGGAGTTAAACGCCAATTTAAAGAAGATTTAAAATGTGTGAAGTAGACAAAAAAATCCCCGCATTAAACCTCACTAAAAGTAATAAGGACTAACGCGGGGTAATAACACAGGGAGAAAATTTACAAAACGCACATAAACAAAAAATTAAAAGGGTAGTGATCCATCACCGGAAAATTAAAAAGCAAAATCGTTTTGCGTTTTCGCTTCCAGTTTTTGCTCAAGTTGAGCATTTAACTTGTCCAACAACACCTGGTTTTTTTCTTCCAGATCGTCATTAATTCGTTTTTGCGCTTCTTCTTCCGTTTCTACCCAGGCAGCTTTGCTTTGCAATTCAGCGGCAGCGAGGGTCAAACTTTCTTGTTTGGCGGTTTCGTTTGCCAGTGCCAAATTGGCTGCAAACAGGGTGATAACTAAAAACAGCGTATTTTTCATTTCAAAATCTCCAGATTAATTAAGGCAGTTTTGTTGCCTGAGTGGGCTGATATCTTGTGGATATCAGATTCGTATTGCCGTAACAGGTTTGTTACTTAACGTAACGCATAGTAACAGAATATTTTTTGATGGCTAGTCCTTTTTACAGTTTTATTTTTGGTATTT
>CAZICR010000223.1:0-5673 GCA_964537795.1 uncultured Cellvibrionaceae bacterium
CCCAACTAATTTTCGATAATCTTCCGCTGTCATTAACACCAGCGATGGTTGTCCCCTGTCGGTAATAAATACCGGTCCTTTCTGCGCAGCTTTCTTGGCTCCGCCACGGTCGTGGTTAAATTCACGGCTGGTAATAGTGGTAATTGACATGGCAATCCTCCAATTCTGTAATGTATATACATTAATACAATCGATCAATGTGTCAACAATTGATTTTAATTTAAACTGCTTTATCAAACACTTGATTTGTACAGTATTGCTGTACTATAGTGTGATCATGAATACTGAAACCAAACAAAGCTATAGTCTCGATGAGCTCTGCCAGCTGGCAGATATGAACTTGCGCACCGTGCGTTATTACATTCAGCAGGGCCTTGTGCCTGGGCCGGAAGGTAAGAATCGCGGGGCGCGTTACTTTCCATTGCATCTGGAGCGATTGCTGCAGATCAAGAAATGGCAGGCCGCCGGGCTTTCTCTGGAGCGAATTGCAGAGATAGTCGAACAGCCAAACGCTGTGAATATTCCCATGAAGCAACCACAACCGGGCTCGGTCGAATTATGGAGTCATTTAATGATCAGTGAAGGATTACAGCTCTTGATCGAACCTGGTCGCAGTGGATTAACCTCGGCACAGATCCGACAGCTTTCACGGGAAATACTCGTGGCATATCACAACCTTAAAAAGGCAGAAGAGTAATGCAAACGCAAATGAGTCCTGTACTTCGTAGTACCAATGGTCAGGCCATACCTCTGGTGGGTATGGACATAGAGGCAAAAATTGAAGGCCTGATGACCTCCGTAAATATTGAACAACGTTATAGCAACAATGAAAAAATTAATATCGAAGCGGTTTACACTTTTCCACTGCCGATAGATGCAGTATTAACTTCGTTAGTTGTGAAGATTGATCAACGTATTTTGCGCGCAACTATTTTGGAGAAAAAAACCGCAGAAGCGCGTTATGAAGAAGCGATTACTGATGGCAACACAGCAGTGATGTTGGAAAAATTAGCGTCTGGTTTGTACACAATGAATGTCGGCAATTTAATGCCCGGCGAAACGATTGCGATTCAAATGCAATACGCATTTACGCAACGCTGGCAGGGTAATCAATTACGTTTATTTATTCCGACAACTTTGGCACCACGTTATGGCAATGATCCTTTTGCAGCACATCAAATGCCGGAGAATGATTTTCTGGTTGAACATGCCTGCAGTTTTAAAGTGCAAATTATTGGCGCTTTGGCGAAAGCAAAAATTGCAAGCCCGAGTCATCGCATCAGTGTACAAAATGATAAAGATTGCACCTGGATTAATTTGCAAGACAAAAGCACCTTAATGGATAAGGATTTTATTCTTAATATTGAATCCGAATTGGATCACAACCATGGATTATTCAGTCGTGATCGCGAAGGCTTTTGTGCGCTTGCCAGTTTTCATCCTACTTTTGCTGCGCAATTTGCAGCGCAACCGAAAAATTTGAAAATTGTGGTGGATTGTTCCGGTTCCATGGGCGGTCAATCCATTGAGCAAGCGCGTAATGCTTTATCGAAGATTGTACAATCATTAGGGAAAGGTGACTTTTTTAACATAGTGTTATTTGGTAGTGATCATCACTGCATGTTTGAAAGAATGATACCGGCAACGGAAAAAAATATTGCTACTGCACTAGAGCAAATCACAAATATTGACGCCAATCTGGGTGGAACCGAAATCGGTAATGCCTTGGCTGCGACTTATCAATTGCGTTCGGAAGTGAAACAGGATTGCGATATTTTGTTAATCACCGATGGTGAAGTTTGGGATGTTGACAATATCATTGCGCAAGCCAAAAAATCCGGACATCGAATTTTTACGGTGGGCGTGGGTGATTCTGTCTCTGAAAATTTTGTTCGCAATCTGGCAGAAAAAACCGGCGGTGCAGCAGAATTGGTGAGCCCGAATGAAAATATGGCAGATCGAATTGTGCGTCACTTCAAACGTATGCGTGCACCTTCGGCGAAAAAAGTGGAAATGCAATGGTCAAACACACCTGTTCGTCAACTGGACATAGGTGCAGTTTACGATGGCGACACAATTAATATTTGGGCATGGTTTGATAAACAACCGGATGAAAAAGCTACACTGGTGTTGCATATGCCGGATGGTAGTCTGTTAAAACAGGAATTGGTTTTACAGCGCAGTATGGATAATCCTGATGAATCATTAACTTTAGTCTCACGTTTGGCATCGGCAGCGCGCATTCATTTGAGTGAAAATAAAGATGAAGTTGTGACCCTGGCTTGTGATTATCAATTAATGTCGCTGCACACCAACTATTTATTGGTGGATGTGCGTGAAGAAAAAGCAGAAGATTTACCTGAGTTACGCAAAGTGCCACATATGTTGCCGGAATCGACCACAGATTGGATGTGCGGAAGTGCGCCCGCTGTGGCCTCCGCACCTATGCGTGCTCGCGGTGCACCCGCGCCAACGCCTATGCTCAAGAAAGCTGCTTTGGGGCGTATGATTCAAAAAGAATTCAATAAGTTATCCATGGATTTATTGGAAATATCAAAATCTGCACCTGAAGAAAAAGATCCAAAAACATTTGCAGAAATTTTTGCGAATAAGTTCAAGCCTTTTAATTCGAGCAAAGTGAATATTAGCTTGTTGCAAGAGCATGGTTTACACAGTGATCAAATTGGAATATTGCATGAAGCAATTAGCCAAGGATTTACTGAGCGTCAAATTGCGATTATTTATTTGTATCTGCTTTATCAAATCGTCGATAAATCGACAGTTGATCGTAATTTTATGCGTGCTCTCACCAAAGCCTATAAGACGGTAAAAACGACAGTTGAAATTGAGAATTTTTTACTGGCTGCAATTGGCGATATGGATAAAAAAGCCGCGTTTTCTTGATAGGAATATTATCGATTGAATGAAAGTAACAGGGTGGGTATAGCTCTCCCTGCATGGGTCGTAAACAATATTAAGTTGCGTCATTCCTGCTTTCGCAGGAATGACGATGTTCAGGAATAACCATGAGCCTTAGTGCCAGAATTTTTTTCGTTTACATACTCTTTGTGAGTGCCAGTGGCTATTTTTTATTTTCTACTGTAATGGAGGAAATCAAACCGGGTATTCGACAATCCACAGAAGAAACTTTAGTCGACACGGCGAATTTGTTGGCTGAATTTTTAAAACAGCCCATGCTCGATAATAAAGTCAATAACGATTTCTATGCGGAAATTTTTCGTGCTTATGGTAGTCGTTTACCCAATGCCAAAATTTGGGGGGTGGATAAATCTTCGGTCAATCACCGGATTTATGTCACCGATAAAAAAGGCATAGTCTTACTTGATTCCAAAAATATTGCGGTAGGAATGGATTATTCAAAATGGAACGATGTATATCTAACCTTGAAAGGTCAATACGGCGCCCGTTCATCACCCGAAGTATCAGGTGACGACAGTTCTACTATTATGTATGTCGCCGCGCCGATTAGAAATGGAGATGAAATTATTGGGGTAGTCTCGGTTTCCAAACCCAATCGCAGTATGGAGCCCTATATTAATCGCACACAATTTCGTTTAAGTGTTTTTGGTGGTTTGTTGATAGTGACCGGTTTATTGCTCGGCGCAGTTTTTTCCTGGTGGTTAAGTCGCGAATTACAAAAGTTGCGCAACTATGCTTTGAGCGTGAGTAAAGGCGAACGTGTTGAAATTCAACAAAGCAAAATTGCCAGCGGTGAATTGCAGCAACTCGCCAGTGCGTTGGAATCCATGCGTGCGGAATTGGAAGGAAAAAATTACATTGAAAACTATGTGCAAACACTGACACATGAGTTAAAAAGTCCATTGGCTGGGATTCGCGCTGCGGCTGAAGTGTTGCAATCACCCATGACAGAAGATCAACGAAAATCTTTTCTTAATAATATTGATGTCGAAAGCCAACGTTTACAGCAATTAATCGATCGTTTGTTGAATCTCGCTAAAATTGAACACCAGCAAAGCTTGCATCAACCCGTTTCTATCAATATGGCAGGTTTGATTACCGCTGTATTGAATCGTTATGAATTACGTATACAACAAAAAAATATTCGATTGGAAGTCGATTGTGATCAAACACTGGAAGTGACGGGTGAAAACTTTTTGCTCGAACAAGCCATCAGCAATTTACTTGACAACGCACTGGATTTTACACCCGACAACGGAATTATTCGCGTTCAGTTAAGCAGGGTAGAGGGGCAAATAGTGTTCAGTCTATTCAATCAAGGTGAAGCGATTCCTGAGTTCGCACTTACCAAACTCACCGATCGCTTCTTCTCACTTCCTCGCCCCGAAACCGGTAAAAAAAGTACGGGTTTGGGTTTAAATTTTGTTGAAGAGATTATGAAGTTGCATAAAGGGAAGTTTGAAATAGAGAATATAGCGGGCGGAGTTCTAGTTAAATTAAAGTTAATTTAACTGTATTAATTCTATGGCGGCCTCAATAAACAGGCTTACTGAGATGTTCTAATTTATTTTTCTGGCTAATTTTATTTTCTCAGGGTTTCATTAAAAAAGCCGATTGTACGTTTCCACGCAAGTGCAGCGGCTTTTTCATCGTAACGCGGTGTGGTGTCGTTGTTAAATCCATGTTGGGTATTCTCATAAATGAATGCTTGATAGTTTATTTTAGCTGCCTTGAGTGCTTCCTCATAAGCAGGCCAACCTGCATTGATGCGTTCATCGGTGCTGGCATAGTGTATTAATAAAGGGGCTTTTATATTGGCAACTAACGCTGTTTCGGCTTGACGACCATAAAAGGGAACAGCTGCATTTAAATCTGCCAAGCGAGTTGCAAGATAGTTTGCCATACCACCGCCATAGCAAAATCCCACAACACCTACTTTGCCGTTGCCCTCAGATATCTTTTTCAAATACTGTGTGCTAACTACGAAATCTTCTTGTGTTTTGACTTGATCCAGTTTTTGAAATAATTCGCGCGCTTTATCTTCATCACCGGGGTAACCGCCGAGTGTGTACAAAGCATCTGGAGCAAAAGCGATGAAGTTATCCAGCGCAATGCGACGTGCTATGTCTTCAATGTGCGGATTTAATCCGCGGTTTTCATGAACAACCAAAACTGCAGGAAGTTTTGCGGTGACTTTCGCTGGGGTAACCAGATAACCACGAATTTTTCCGTTTCCTTGCGGTGAATCTATTTCGATATATTTGGCCTTGATACGGCTATCATCCGGCTTCACTTGTTGTGCTTGCGCAAACTGTGGGCTGAGTGCAGCCAATAAGCCGCTGGCCGTTACTCCGCTGAGTGCAGCATAACGACCTGCACCCAGCAAAAAGTCGCGTCGCGAAACTTGTCCATGCACATAAGCATCAAATAATTTGAGCACCTCAGGATGAAAGTCATTTGCTGTTTTGCGTGTCTTGTTGAACTCCTAATCAGTTGATGCCGATTGAATGGGTTAGCTAATGCGTCTGAAAAATCGTTTGGTAAAGTTGAATTTTTTCTTTGATTTTTTCCAGCTCTGCAGTCGTTGGTTTTTCAGGATTATTTGCGCGGGGCAAAGGTCCCAATTTCATCATTGCTGCAGCCAGTAGATAACGTGCCTTGGTGGTAGTGAGATTATTTCCTTCAATAAATAAATTATTGGGGTTCACTTTTACCAAACCACTGGCATCACCA
>CAZICR010000224.1:0-5671 GCA_964537795.1 uncultured Cellvibrionaceae bacterium
TGGTGTGTATCTTAATGTTGCGCCCACAAGGTTTGTTCACTTTGAAAGTTCGTCGATAAAGAGGAGTGCTGATCATGTCGTATCAAGGTATAGCGTCGCTCTTTCCAAAAAAAGATATTTATAGTTATCTGATTCTAGCGGCAATATTAGTCATAGTTTTACCCTTGTTTCTGGATATTTTCCGACTCAATTTGGTCGGCAAATATTTAACCTATGCGTTCGTCGCAGTCGGTTTGGTGTTGTGTTGGGGTTACGGCGGTATTTTAAGTTTGGGCCAAGGTGTTTTCTTTGGCTTGGGTGGATACGCCATGGCGATGTTTTTAAAATTGGAAGCATCAGATCCTGAAAGCACAAAAATTCAATCCACACCCGGCATTCCGGATTTTATGGATTGGAACCAGGTGACCGAGTTGCCATTTTTTTGGGAGCCCTTCCACAGTTTCAGCTTCACACTAGCCGCAATTATTGTGTTGCCAGCGTTACTGGGTTACATCATCGGTGTCGCCATGTTCAAGCGTCGCGTTGGTGGTGTGTACTTTGCAATTATCACTCAAGCCTTCGCAGCCATTCTGACCATTTTAATTATCGGCCAACAAGGTTACACCGGCGGCGTTAACGGCATGACTGATTTGCGCACTCTACTCGGTTGGGATATTCGCACCGACTCGGCAAAATTAATTCTCTATTTTGTCTGCGTGTTGATGCTATTCCTCTGTTTGTTCTTCGCGCAATTTGTTCGCAAAAGTAAATTGGGTCGATTACTGGTTGCCATGCGCGACAAAGAAGATCGCGTAAGATTTTCCGGATACGATGTTGCCAACTTCAAAATTTTTATCTTCTGTCTTGCCGGAGTTTTTTCAGCAATCGGAGGCGCACTCTTCACTCTACAAGTTGGATTTATGTCACCGACATTAGTCGGAATCGTACCTTCAATTGAAATGGTAATTTTCTGCGCAGTCGGCGGACGCTTATCGATTATCGGCGCCGTCTATGGAACGCTTGCCGTTAACGCCGCGAAAACCAGTTTCTCGGAAAGTTTTCCTGAGCTTTGGCTATTTGCTATGGGCGGTTTGTTTATCGCTGTGGTGATGGCATTCCCCAACGGTTTGGCCGGTATTTATGAAACCTATGTTGCGCCTAAAATTGCTGCATTGTTTGCAAAGAAAAAATTACCAGAGCAACCAGATAAACCCGCCTCACCGGATAACTCCAATCCCCATTTAGAAGAAAAATCAGAATCATCAAACAGCTCAACGTTCCAATCCACAACATTGAATGGAGGGGTGATCCATGGGCAGTAATACTGATTTTCTATTGGCTGTTGAAAATTTAACGGTTTCTTTCGATGGATTCAAAGCTGTCAACGACCTCACCTTTTATATTGATGAGCACGAGATTCGCGTGATCATTGGCCCAAACGGCGCAGGCAAAACCACAGTATTGGATTTAATTTGCGGTCGTACCAAAGCCACCGAAGGCTCAATTAAATTTCGCAACCGTGAAATGACCACGTTGCGCGAACATGAAATTGTGAAAGCGGGTATTGGTCGAAAATTTCAAACACCTTCCATTTACGGTGATTTAACTGTGTTTGAAAATTTGGAAATTTCATTCCCGCGTGGCCGTTCTGTTTGGGGTGCTTTGGCCTTCAAACGCGATGCTGAAGTCATCAGCAAAGTGAATGAAGTCGCGCAAATGATTTTTTTAAGCGATCAATTGGACAAACAAGCGGAATTGCTCAGCCATGGACAAAAACAATGGCTGGAGATAGGTATGTTGTTAATGCAAGATCCGGAACTTTTAATGCTCGATGAACCTGTTGCCGGTATGTCAGTCGGCGAACGACAACAAACCGCCGAATTATTGCGGCGCATTATTAAAGACAGATCCGTGATAGTAATTGAGCACGATATGCAATTTGTTGCGCAGATTGCTGACAAAGTGACTGTATTGCATCAAGGAAAAATTATTGCCGAAGGTTCAGCGGAAAAAGTAAAAAGTGATCCGAAAGTGATTGAAGTTTATCTTGGCCATTAATGCGTTGAACAAACGCCCGAAAAATCTTGAGAGGATTAGACTATGTTAGCCGTATCCAACTATAGAGTCAGTTATGGTCAGAGTGAGGTGCTGCACGGTTTGAATTTTGAAATCAAACCGCGCGAAATTGTAGCCGTGATGGGACGCAACGGCATGGGCAAAACCACACTGATGAAATCCTTGATGGGTGTTATTCCCAGCTGCGGTGGCAGTGTCACCATGGAAGGAAAAGAAATGAGCCAATTAAAAAGTTATCAACGTGTTGCACAAGGATTTGGCTTTGTTCCTCAAGGCCGTATGATTTTTTCAAGCATGACGGTAAAAGAAAATATTGAAACGGGATTAACCACTACCAAAAAGAAATCAGTTCCTAAAGAACTTTATGAAATGTTTCCAGTGCTATTGGAAATGAAAAATCGACGCGGTGGTAATTTATCCGGCGGCCAGCAACAACAACTCGCCATTGCCCGTGCACTCGCCAGCGATCCAAAAATGTTATTTCTCGACGAACCGACTGAAGGCATTCAACCCTCCATCATTCGCGAAATGGGCCGCACACTCAAAGCCATTCGCGATCAACGCGGTCTGTCGATTGTGGTTTCAGAGCAGGTGTTAAGTTTTGCTCTGGATATTGCCGATAGAATATTGGTAATAGAAAAAGGCGAAATCGTCCACGAAGAATTACGCGAAACGATTAACGAAGGAAAAGTCGCCGCTTATCTATCTGTTTAATCCGCCGCATAAGTTTTTTGTAGCAGCACTGGCTCAATTGACATTTGAGCTTGCCAACCTTTAATTCTCCAGTTAAAGGTTGGATTTTTTCGACGTTTACACTTTAATCGTTTCGGGAATCTGGAGGTTCAGCTCCCGTCGGTGGTGAAGGCATGTTGTTGGGGCGACAAGCCAGTGTCGTCGAGTTTGAGTCTTGATCCGGTTTAGGGGGCGGCGCAACACAAACACCGTCCAATATTTCATCATTACGCCCAATAAAACTACAAGCATCATTTTCTTGCAGATTCTCACAGGCCGTAAAGGCTTCAACCGGCGGCCCTCGCCTCTCATCCCGCGGTGGACGTTGTTGATCGGCGGCATAAACAGGGGTCAATGCCAAGTGAAAAATAATACCCGTCACTGCCGCAACATTTGAAAGAAACAGTCTGGATTTCATAAATTACCTCATGTGAATCATGTTAATGTCATTGCTATGACTTGAACCATTTCTGCTGGTTCTCAACATAAATTGGGATTCACAATCTTTGCACAATCGATGATTTAGAAATCCACACCATCCCCATCCCGCATCAACCGAACAATTCCTCGAAATATCCAAACCAAGAATCTGAATGGAAATTCAATTACATTTCCAACTAATTCAATTAGGTCACCATCAACTTTATGATCTTTAGGCCAAATCAAATAGGCAGCTACAAAGCTTAAGATAAGTCCGACCAGTACTTTCCAATTAAAATCATTCAGGATTAAATCAAATGTAAAATAGCACCCCATAAAAAACAGAAAAGTCGAAACTATTATTCTAATGATATCCATATTTTCTCACTGCAATTATTGCTTTGATTTACTCACCCAAGCCTGAACTGATGGTCTTTGCTACTGGGATAATTTCTTTTCCGTTAAGGCAACAAATGCAGACATTGCATAGGGGCTGGTGTATCGGGCATCGACATAGAGTTTGAGTGACACCGGATTCTCCTTTGTTGAAATTTGCAGAATTTAGATTTGCAGAGATTATTACTTGAAGAACTATATCTTGCAGCAGGTGTGTTTGCCAGCATTTATCTTTAGGTAATTTCCATACGTCAAATAACGTACATCTGATAGGTGTTTGTCGTATGGCTGCAAAGCATCACCCGATGGATACTAACCCTGAGACTAGTGCCGAATCATAAAAAACGGCACTACCCATCAATAACTTCTGGAGTCAGGCCATGGCTGAAACAATCATCAAAATCGATTTAAAAAAATCACCTTATGAAAATGAAATGATTCACAACCGCTGGCATCCGGATATTCCCATGGTGGCGATGGTCAAGCCGGGTGCTGATTTTATTATTGAATGTTACGACTGGACTGGCGGACAAATTGCCAACAACGATAGTGCAGACGACGTGCGTGATGTAGATTTGTCGCAAGTGCATTTTTTATCTGGACCCGTGGGGGTCGAAGGCGCAGAGCCAGGTGATTTGTTAGTAGTGGATATTCTTGATATTGGTGCTTTTGAAGAAAGTATGTGGGGCTTTAATGGATTTTTCTCCAAGAAAAACGGCGGTGGTTTTTTAACGGAACATTTTCCTGAAGCGCAAAAATCCATTTGGGATATTAACGGTATGTTTACCAAATCCCGCCATGTTCCCAATGTGGAATTTGCTGGTTTGGTTCACCCGGGGTTGATCGGTTGTTTACCATCAAAAGAAATGTTGATGGAATGGAATAAACGCGAAAAGGAACTTTACGATACAGAACCCGATCGTGTTCCTGCCTTAGCAACTCTACCCTACGCTGACACAGCGCATATGGGCAAAATGAACCCAGAAGCTGCAAAAGAAGCTGCAAAAGAAGGTGCTCGCACAGTGCCACCACGTGAACACGGCGGTAACTGCGACATTAAAGATTTGTCGCGAGGTTCAAAAATTTATTTCCCCGTTTATGTAAAAGATGCAGGCCTGTCAATGGGCGATTTGCACTTCAGTCAAGGCGATGGCGAAATTACTTTCTGTGGTGCCATCGAAATGGCGGGTTGGATTCATTTGCGCGTGAATTTAATCAAAGATGGTATGAAAAAATATGGCATTAAAAATCCAATTTTCAAACCTAGCCCAATCGCGCCAAAATATGATGACTATTTAATTTTTGAAGGTATTTCGGTCGATGAATACGGCGAGCAACACTATCTCGATGTGCATGTGGCTTATCGTCAAGCCTGTTTGAATGCAATTGAATATCTCACTAAATTTGGTTATTCAAAAGCACAAGCTTATGCAATTTTAGGTTGTGCTCCGGTGCAAGGGCATATCAGTGGTGTGGTAGATATTCCAAACGCTTGCGCAACACTTTGGTTACCGACAGATATTTTTGATTTCGATGTGAATCCGAGTGCAGAAGGGCCGACGAAGAAAGTGACGCCTGGATTTAGTGTGCCGCTGTCAAAGGATAAATAGATTAACTTTCACCCCCTCCTAACCTCCCCTTGGCAAGGGGGAGGGACTGGACTCCCCTCTTAATTTTGATGCGGAGTAAAATCAGTTCCCTCCCCTTGCCAAGGGGAGGGTTAGGGTGGGGTGAAAAATTTAATTTTCAAATCAAAAAAACTTCGGAGAAAAAATCATGCCCGTTTACGACTACAAATGCAGCGACCACGGTTTATTTTATGAACTTGCCTCAATGGAAGATTCCGCAAAACCCATGGCTTGCCCTGAATGCAAAAAATTATGTGCAAGAGTCATTATGGTTGCACCGGAATTTCTTTCAATGGCTGCAGAAAATCGAAAAGCGCATGCACGTAATGAAAAAGCTATGCACACACCGGTTTTTTCAACGCCGGAATATCGCGCAGAAGAAAAGGCAAAAAGAGAACACAAACATGGAAAGGGTTGTGGCTGCGGTGATAAGCCGATTC
>CAZICR010000225.1:0-5660 GCA_964537795.1 uncultured Cellvibrionaceae bacterium
CGAAAGAGTAACTTCTCCAAGCAGCAGGCTTGGTCTGTTGACCAGGATCAGCCCAAGTATCGCTGTAATGAAAATCTACCATTACACTCAAACCTGCTGCTTTGGCGCGCTTGGCTTTGGCGACAACATCCTGGGTACCGTTGTACCAACCATCAGCAGGATTAACCCAAACGCGCAAACGTACTGCCGTCATACCCTGCTCTTTCATAATGGCAAAAATATCTTTTTTAACACCACTGCGATTGTAGTAGGCGATGCCATTTGCTTCGATTTCAGAAGTCCAACTGACGTCAGCCCCTTTTACCAAACCATAAGAACTCTGGGCGGACAGTAACAACCCTCCCACCGTAAGGAGTTGCAACGCAATTTTTGAAAATTTCATATTAATCACCTTATTTTTATAATCTAACTATATGTAACTTAAAGCTTTTTTTAAAACTACTGAAAGCTCGTGCTGAATCAATTGGCTCGATTCAGATTAATAGCTTCCAATGCCTGACAGATCCAGTCTTATATATATGACATAACATTTGGGATCGCAAGGCAAAAAGGTAAACGTTTAACTTAATTTCTCCAAACACCTCAAATTTGCCGTCATGAGTGTAAAAAATACACATCATTCTGCTGAATAGAGAAGAGTGTTACCGCTGGAAAATCGGTTTTTTGGAATAAAAGACGAGGGCAGTAAACGCAACTAATTTGCGATCAGATCCTGTATGAAGCCTGCAGTGAATGCTGATTGGGTTGCTTCAGCCAAACGATTCAGGGACATTTCCCGTTCCAGTCCTATATCAAATAACTGGCTTTCAGATATACCTGCCCACGCCAACAGGGCATTCAACCCATCAGGATGATCAAAAATTCCATGCAGGTAAGTACCCAAAATCAAGCCATCTTCGCTTCTGGCACCTTCAGGAATTAATTGATTATCAATCGTTAAATAGGCAGCTGGATACTTAAGTGCATCACCATGGCTGATACCGCTATGTATTTCATAAGCCTGAATACAAGTCTGTTGATCCCACAAAAATCCGCTGCGTTGTTGCAATATTTTTTCGGGTGACAGTGTTGTTTGCAACGAAAAATATCCCAAACCTACAGCAGATCCGGGTGTAGATTCCAAGCCGGATTCATCATGAATAAACTCGCCCAACATTTGAAAGCCGCCACAAATCCCTATTAATTTTCCACCATAACGAAAATGTTTTTGTATGCCTTTATCCCATGACTGGGCTCGCAAAAATTCCAGATCTTCCCGGGTATTTTTACTACCGGGAATAATTAATAAATCACAGGCAGGAATGGGTTGATTGGGACCTACCCATTGAAAATTAATTTGAGGATGCAAACGCAGAGGATCAAAATCTGTGTGATTGGAAATACGGGGCAAAGCTAAAACAGCAACCCGAAATTCCGCAGCTTTTTTTTGATTATTAACAGTCAGCGCATCTTCCGCATCAAGATACAAACCCTGCAAATAAGGGATAACTGCCAATACAGGTTTGCCGGTTTTTTGTTCCAGCCAATCCAACCCTGACTGCAACAAACTCATATCGCCACGAAAACGATTAATAACGAATCCCACTACCCTATTGCGTTCGGATTCGCTCAATAATTCCAACGTCCCCACCAAATGTGCAAACACACCACCACGATCAATATCGGCAATGAGTATTACACGACAATCTACTTTTTCAGCAAATCCCATATTGGCAATATCGCGATCCCGCAAATTAATTTCTGCCGGGCTTCCCGCACCCTCAACCAAAACGACATCAAATTGTTTTTGCAATCGATGATAGGAATCCAAAACATAATTCATCGCTTGAGTTTTATAATCATGATAAACCGCTGCGTCCATATCGGTAATTGCACGACCCTGCACAATAATTTGCGCACGGGTATCACTGGTCGGTTTAATTAAAATAGGATTCATATCAGTATGTGGCAATAAACCAGCGGCCTGAGCCTGCAATGCCTGCGCTCGCCCTATTTCGCCACCATCAATCGTCACTGCTGAATTTAATGCCATATTCTGTGGCTTAAATGGCACCACAGATATTCCATGATTTTTTAAAATTCGACATAAAGCAGCAACCAAGGTCGATTTACCTGCATCGGAGGTCGTGCCTTGAATCATTAAGGTTTTCATGACTGGATTAACACCGGATTACAAATCAATTTCCGCTTTAACCGCCGCATGATCACTCACACCAAACACCAGTTCAACATTACTGAATTTATATTCCGGTGTTGAAAATAATCCATCAACCATATAAGGCAAATAACCACAGCGATGTAAATGTTCATCAAGACTGGTTTGATAATGTGCAGGGATATTATCTTTGTATTGTTCAGCAATTGTTGAAAATATTTCTCGACCACGAGGCGCATTAAAATCACCGGACAAGACAAATGATTTGTATCCTTGTAAAAATTCCAACATTTTCTTCACATCTTGACGTTGATAGTCATCAGCTTGTCCATCGCGCGACCAAGTGAAATGAGTATTCGCAAATCTGTAACGCTTTTGATCTGATTCAACTTCACAGACTTGCAATAAATATCGACGGGTTTTCTGCAAAGTTTCAGTGGTGGATTTATCATAAAGCCCGGGCATTTCCGGACCTGCATATTGATGCACATTGGTAACCAACAGTGGGTAACGGGATAAAACAGCAATACCTTCCCATTTGTCATCACCCGGTTGGTGCCGTGTAGTTGGCGAAAAAAAACTAAAATAATTCTGAGTTTTTGCCAATTCAGAAACCTCATACTGCATCACTTCCTGCAAGCAGATAAAATCGGCATTGGATTCCGTTAAGAGTTTTTTTATTCTGTCGGTATGCCGATCGCGTTCTATATTGACTGAAATAAATTTAATTGCCATGAACTAACGGCGCCCACCCAATAAAGATCCGAGTATACCGCGCACAATTTGTCGGCCAACACTTGAGCCTACTGCACGTGCAGCACTTTTTGCGAAAGCTTCAACTGCAGATTCACGCTTGCTGGAACTGCGTTCAGTTTGACGTTGCTCACGTTCCTGTTGTCTTTGTATTTGATCCTGTTGTTTACGCAATTGTTCTTGTTGTTTTTGCGCGTCTTTAAATTCACGCTCTTGTTGTTCGCGAATTTTCTCCTCAATTTTTTGTCGTTCAATCACTTGTTGTTCAGTAGCAATTCGACCTTTCAAAATTTCATAAGCTGATTCGCGATCGATTAGCTTTTCATAAATAGTTTTATAAGGTGAACGCGACATGACTTGTACACGCTCTTCATCCGTTAATGGACCAATACGTGATGCAGGCGGTGCAATCAACACACGCTCAACTGGTGTAGGTGTACCCTTCTCATCCAACACAGAAACCAACGCCTCACCAATTCCCAATTCGGTAATCACAGACTCTGTTGAAAATGCCGGATTTGGTCTGAAAGTTTGCGCTGCAATTTTAACGGCTTGTTGGTCTTTGGGCGTGAATGCACGCAGAGCATGTTGCACGCGATTACCTAGCTGACCTAGCACAGTATCCGGAATATCAGCAGGGCTTTGTGAAATAAAATAGATGCCAACACCTTTGGAACGAATCAACCGAACCACTTGCTCAATTTTATCGATAAGCATTTTCGGTGCATCATTAAACAATAAATGAGCCTCATCAAAAAAGAATACGAGTTTGGGTTTGTCGGCATCGCCCTGTTCGGGTAAATTTTCAAATAATTCGGAAATTAACCACAATAAAAATATTGAATAAAGTTTCGGTTGATTAACTAAAGTAGTAGCATCCAAAATATTAATAACACCAGTACCTTCCAGCGTCACCTGCATTAAATGATTTAAATCCAGTGCAGGCTCACCTAAAAAATTCCCGGCACCTTGTTGTTCCAGCATCATCAGACGACGCTGGATCGCGGCAATACTCGCATCACTCATTCCACCATAAGTGCCTTCCAATTCTTTGCTGTTGTCTTTCATCCAATTCAGCATGGCTTGCAGATCTTTTAAATCCAACATCAACAAGCCTTGGTCATCAGCAATTTTAAATGCCGCATAGAGCACACCAGTCTGTGTATCATTTAATTGGAAATAATTCGCGAGCAATAATGGCCCCATATCCGACAAAGTCGCACGGACAGCATGACCCTTTCTTGCATAGAGATCCCAAAACACGCAGGGAAATAAACGTTGCTGATAGCCTTCAATTTTTATCGTTTGAATGCGTTCATCAATTTTTGGATGTGGCTTTCCTGATGACGCCATGCCGGATAAATCCCCTTTAATATCCGCCATAAATACCGGCACACCCGCTTTGGCGAAACCTTCAGCAAGAGTTTGCAACGTCACCGTTTTCCCGGTTCCGGTGGCTCCGGCAATTAATCCGTGACGATTGCCCATGCGTAAATTCAACTGCACTTGTTGATTGCCATTACCACCGATTAAAAATGTGTTTGTCATAAATGATTACCTGCAAATATATTCAACTCTGTAACCTGCTTAATTAAAAAGGGAGGAGCCCTCCAAATAAAAAAGGAGCTGGGTGTTAGCTCCTTTTCTAATTTAACTGCACAGTCTATTTTCACTCTGGTAACGTAATATTTAATTCCAACACCGAACAATTATCGGTATTGTCTACTTTCACAAATACCTGATCAGCGTTGACATTCACATACTTGCGAATCACTGCGAGAATTTCTTCCTGCATTTGCGGTAGAAAATCCGGTTGGGTTTTGTTACGTCCGCGACGCTCATGCGCCACAATAATCTGCAAACGCTCTTTTGCCATAGAAGCAGAGGAGTTTGCATTTTTCTTTTTAAAGTAATCAAAAATACTCACTATTTACCTCCAAGCAAACGCTTCAGGAAACTTTTCTTTTCGGCCTCAAGGAAACGATGTGGCATTTCTTTTCCCAAGAGACGATCAACTGCATCATTGTAAGCCTGACCTGCAAGTGATTCATTGTCCAAAATAACAGGTGTACCTTGGTTCGACGCTTTTAGTACAGCTTCTGATTCCGGAATCACTCCCAAGAGAGGGATTGCCAGAATTTCTTCAACATCACCCACGCTTAACATTTCACCGGCTTCTACACGCGTTGGGTTATAGCGAGTCAATAACAAATGCTCTTTGATAGGCTCCAGGTTTTGTTCTGCACGACGCGATTTACTTTGCAAAATTCCCAGAATACGATCTGAATCGCGCACCGATGACACTTCAGGATTAGTCACCACCACTGCCTCATCTGCGAAATACAGAGCCATTAAAGCACCTGTTTCAATACCTGCAGGTGAATCACATACAATAAATTCAAACTCTTTACTTAATTCATTTATGACTTTCTCAACACCTTCACGGCTCAGAGCATCTTTATCGCGCGTCTGTGAAGCCGGCAAAATGTACAAACCTTCTGTACGCTTATCTTTAATCATCGCTTGGTTAAGAGTCGATTCTCCTTTAATCACGTTAACAAAATCATAAACCACACGACGCTCACAACCCATAATCAAATCCAGGTTACGCAAGCCTACGTCAAAATCAATCACCACTGTTTTGTGACCACGCATTGCCAAACCAGTCGCAATTGCCGCACTAGTGGTGGTTTTACCTACGCCACCTTTACCTGATGTTACGACGATAATTCTAGCCAAGGTAAAAACTCCT
>CAZICR010000226.1:0-5656 GCA_964537795.1 uncultured Cellvibrionaceae bacterium
GTCCCTCACTTGCTAAGGGGGAGGTGAAGTATCACTTGCCCTTCGAATAAATCTCTTTCAATCGATAAAGTTGTTCCAATGCTTCACGCGGACTCAAACTATCCGGATTAATTTTCTTCAATGCTTCCAAAGCAGGATTTGGTAACACATCAAACAATCCAGATTGCAAAACAGGTTGTGAAATAGGTAAGTCACCTTTCCCTTGATGGGAGAGGGGCTGATGCTGTAGAGGAGGAGAGGGTATTTCCTGCAAATTGTTTGCAGATTTTATAGCATGTGGATGTTCGCCATTTTCCAAAAGATGTAATTGGTTTTGTGCTTCTTCAATGACGTTACTAGGAATACCGGCTAATTTTGCGACCTGCAACCCGTAACTTTTACTAGCGGGACCTTCCTGAACTTTATGTAAAAATACAATGCGATCTTTATGTTCGGTTGCATCCAAATGGACATTCACAATGCCGGAAATGGTTTCAGGCAAACTGGTTAATTCAAAATAATGTGTGGCAAATAGAGTAAAGGCTTTGACACTTTCAGCAAGATGTTTTGCACAAGCCCATGCGAGAGATAATCCATCGAATGTGCTGGTGCCACGACCCACTTCATCCATCAATACCAAACTATTCGGAGTAGCATTGTGCAAAATGTTTGCAGTTTCCGTCATCTCCACCATAAATGTTGAGCGACCGCTTGCTAAATCATCGGATGAACCAATGCGTGTAAAAATGCGATCCACAACACTCATGGAAACGGATTTCGCCGGAACAAAACTTCCGATATGCGCCAACAAACAAATCAATGCTGCTTGTCGCATATAAGTGGATTTACCACCCATATTGGGGCCTGTGATGATCAGCATTTGTCGTTGAGTATTAAACGATAAATCGTTAGGTACAAAAGGCGAACTGCTGACTTGTTCAACTACGGGATGACGGCCGCCGACAATAGTTAATTCGCGGGTATCAATTATTTCAGGTCGGCAAAAATTTAATTCGTTGGCGCGCTCGGCTAAATTACATAGAACATCTAATTCAGAAACAGCTGCTGCCGAATCCTGTAGTGCGATAAGTTGATGATTGAGTTGATCAATTAATTCTTCATACAAAGCTTTTTCACGTGCGAGTGCCCGGCTTTGTGCGGAAAGTGCTTTGTCTTCAAAAGCTTTTAATTCAGGTGTGATGTAACGTTCAGCATTTTTTAAGGTTTGGCGACGAATATAATCAGCTGGCGCTTTTTCAGATTGCGCAGAGGTCAATTCAATAAAATAACCATGCACACGGTTGTAACCTACTTTCAGCGTCGGAATGCCAGTACGTTCACGTTCACGCGTTTCCAAATCAATTAAATATTGTCCGGCATTGGTGCTGATATTTCGCAAGTCATCCAGCTCGGCGTCGTAACCTTCTTTAATCACACCGCCATCACGAATTACAACGGGTGGATTTTCAATGATTGCACGATTTAATACATCTACTGTTTCAGGAAATTCACTGATTTGCGTCGCTAAATTTTTTAATAATGCAGAACCATGTTTGCGTAAATTAATTTGTAATTCAGGATAAACAGCGAGTGACATCATCAACCGTGATAAATCACGTGGGCGAGTTGAACGCAAGGCAAGGCGACCTAAAATTCTTTCCAAATCACCGATCTGTTTTAAATCTTGCTGCAATAATTCAAAGGCATAATTTTTTTTCAAGCATTCGATGGCATCCAAACGCAATTGCAAAATATGTTTGGTGCGTAAAGGGCGATGTAACCAGCGACGCAACAATCGGCTACCCATGCTGGTTGAGCAGCGATTCAGTACCGAAAATAAAGTATGTTCTTCGCCGCCTTGCAGATTTAAATCCAATTCGAGATTGCGACGGGTTGCTGCATCCAATTGCACCGCTTCATCGCGATTTTCAAAGGCCAAACTGCGCACGTGGGGCAGGGCAGTGCGTTGGGTTTCGCGCGCGTAATTTAATAAACATCCGGCAGCAGAAAGTGCAATTTTTAAATCCGCACAACCAAAACCGGCGAGATCTTTTGTACCGAATTGTTGCGTCAGTAAACGTTCGGCAGAATCCAGATCAAATTCCCAAGGGCCACGGCGGCGCAAACCTTTACGATTTTCAATAATTTCTGCAGTGCTGAGATGATCGCTCACTAACAATTCAGCAGGATTCAATCGTTGTAACTCACCCAATAATGCCGCCAAACCTTCGACTTCCAATACCAGAAACCGACCGCTGGCCATATCCAGAGACGCCAATCCAAAAGTTTCGTGATGTTGATGTAAGGCCACCAACAAATTATCGCGGCGTGAATCCAGTAGTGCTTCATCGCTCACAGTGCCGGGAGTGACTATGCGCATCACTTTGCGTTCAACAGGTCCTTTGCTGGTTGCTGGGTCACCTATCTGTTCGCATATCGCAACCGAAATCCCTTCTTTTACTAATTTCGCCAGATAACCATCGGCCGAATGAAAGGGAATGCCTGCCATAGGGATAGGCTCACCGTTGGATTTGCCGCGTGCAGTCAAGGTGATATCCAGAATCGCAGATGCTTTTTTGGCGTCGTCGAAAAACAATTCGTAAAAGTCGCCCATACGATAAAACACCAGTTCATTTGGGTGCTGGGCTTTCACGCGCAGGTATTGCGCCATCATTGGGGTGTGCTGGTCGATGGAACTGGTTTGAAGTGAATCGCTGCTCATGAGTCTTATTAGTCAATAATGATCAGGGCGAGCAGGGTAACAAACAGAAAGGAATCTGCAAACCTGGATTAGAGGCAATTTGTATTTTGTGGATCAGGTTTTTGGCAAGCTAAACCAGAAACTTGTACCTTTGCCCAACTCACTTTCGAAACCGATTTCACCCCCCATTTTTTCAATCAGCGTTTTACTGATTTTTAGTCCTAAACCAGTACCGCCTTGTTTGCGGGTGTCACCACTTTCTGCTTGAGCAAATGCGCTGAAAATGCGTGAACGAAATTCAACTGGAATACCTGGACCTTTATCGGATACATAAGTAATCATTTGATTACGCTTTTCTATGATTGAAATTTCAACAGCGGAATTTGCGGGAGAAAATTTACAGGCATTGGAGATTAAATTCGCAAGTACTTGCAATAAACGATCAGCTGCTGCATTGACATAAACTATGTCAGTCGGGGGATTCAATAATTGAATGGAGACATTAAAACCTTGAGCATAAGCAGTGTTGGCTTCAATTGATTGGTGAATAATATCGACCAAGTCCAGTTTTACTATATCGAATGTCATTTTGCCGGACATGAGTTTTTCCATATCCAGAATATCATTCACCAGTGTAACCAAGCGTTTACTATTACGGTGCGCAATTGAAATTAATTTTGTGGGTTCAGGTAGCCAACTACCAAAAATGCCTGAATCCAACATGCTCAATGCACCGCGAATGGAAGTGACAGGGGTTCTTAATTCATGACTGACAACTGACACAAATTCAGATTGTATTTGTGAAATGCGTTTTCGTTCGTGAATGTCTGTTAGGGTTCCAGTAAAACCTATAACGATATTTTGCGCATCCAGATCAGGCAAAGCCTGAAATTCTACCCAAACATAATTTCCATTGAGTGTTTTTAATCGGAGTTCAATGGTTTGATCATTTTGTACATTGCGTGCATTGGTTAATATATATTCCGATATTTTTTTCAAATCATCTTGATGAGTAAATTCATCGATACATCGATTTAATGACTCATTAGTTGGGTAACCGGTGATTTGTTCCCAAGATTTATTTAAAAATAGCCACTGGCCATCGAGATCCATTCTGAATATAACTTGTTTAATGGTTTGGATGAGATATCGGTATTCTCTTTCGCGAGCGGCAATTTTTTCGGCGAGACGTTTATTTTCCGTAATATCAGTGCGAATGCTAATGTACTGAAATGGTTTTCCTGACTCATCAAGAAAGGGAACTATAGTGGAATCAACCCAATAATAATTATCAAATTTATCTTTGTTGCGAATTTGTCCATGCCATACCCTGCCTTCTGAAACAACTTCCCAGAGTTCTGCAAAAAAATTTCGAGAGTGGAACCCGGAATTTAAAATTCTGTGATCTTTTCCTAATAATTCCTCTCGCGAATATTTGCTAATTTCACAAAATTTTTCATTAACGTAAGAAATTTTACCTTGAGTGTCAGTGATGCTGACGATGGCATGTTGATCCATAGCAAAACGCTGATAGTAAAGCTCCATGCGGCGTTTTTCCTGGATGGCAATCAAGCCTGGCAGTAGAGAAGACAAGCCTTCAAGGTCATTTTTGTCCGGGAGTTGTAAATTGGTTTCGCTGCTTTCAAGTAATTTATTGATCGCATTGTGAACCGAACTGAGGACGCGGTTATGCGTTGCATTTTCAGTTCGAAGTAGATCGTTAATCTGGTTGAGTTCAGTTGAACTTTCTTCAAGGCTACGTGAACGTAAATCCAGATCTCGATCATTTTGTTCGTAGGTGGAATTAACCCGTAAAATAAATTCGCTTAAACCTGAGATTAATTGCATGATTTCAGGTGCAAAATCTGCATTGGACATTTGCGCAAGGCGTTCTGTCAGCTGCTCTTCATTTTCTACACCGCAAAGGCGACGCAGTTGTCGCGCCAATGTGGGGTGCATGCTTGAGGGATACATTATTCGCGTTCAGTGATCCATGTAATAGTCATGGTTTGGTTGTGTAATCGGCATTCGCCGTGGAAGTTGTTATCGGAAATTTCTCCATTGGAATAAAAGCCGGTGATGCGAGTGTTTTTACCCAGAGTATCCGCAACGGCTTCGACCTCTTCGTCAACTCGATCACCCATCACCAATTTTCGGCCAATGCAGCTGACTAAAATAGCCAATGAATCTCCTTTTTCATTGCCGATATTTTTTTTCGACAATTGAGCGGCATTTTCTGCACCGGAAATTAATTTTTCTGTACTGGCATGCATCAGTCTTAAATATCCATTAGGTAAAATGTCGCCGGCCAGTGTGAGTGAATTATCATCGTGATTTACTGCGAGAATGGTTCGAAAGATTCCCTGCTTTTCCCTTTCGCTATCGAGCATTTCAAATGGGAAGAGTAAACCTGAACCCGGTAAATCTTTGGCGTAATCGCCCAAGTAACGTTTATAAATATCCAAAGCAGGAGCGCCGTCCAATTCATACAACACATTCTGTTCACAACGTGTAACTTTGCGCGCGGGTCCAAAGGGTTCCCATCCGGCAAAGGTGCCGTAACTCAGTTGAACTTTGTTACCATAAAATCCAATCAAGACTAAATGTTTATCGCTGGCTCCCTCAGGGCCTATTGTCCAGGTTTGACTAAATGCACCGCCATCAGCTGCCAGCCCACCGGAAATTCCGACATTGGGCGGCAAACCCTTTTGTAATCCAGCAACCAACGCACTGCCATTAATTGCGACGCCAGTTCCCAGAATAAAAACTGAATTGAGATTTTTATGATCCAATAATTTCCCCAATCTTTCTCCAGCAGCTTGAGAATCCTCCATAGATTGGATTTGCGTAGTCACTACTTTAGCGTTTGTGGAATTAAAATGAATTGCGCTCAAAATGCAGGAATTGTCATAGACACGATCAACCGCAATTTCCCCTGCTGTTGAACAACCTGCTATCAAACTGTCAGGGAAGGAT
>CAZICR010000227.1:0-5651 GCA_964537795.1 uncultured Cellvibrionaceae bacterium
AGGTAAAGGGGAACAAAACGCCGGTAAAGTAAAAGTTATAAAGGATTTAACTCGCTTAATAGAGTTTAAAAGGATTAATTTGTTGGATCAGAATTGGGCTTTAACTGGACAGTTTGATCTTATATTTTGTCGCAATGTCATGATTTATTTCGACAAAGAAACCCAACTCAAATTGCTGGAAAGAATGGTTAAATTTTTACAGAGAGATGGACTTTATATCGCCGGCCACTCGGAAAGTTTTTCGCAAGCTCCACATCTAGTTAAGTTAATTGGTAAAACCACTTATCAGTTAGTGGATCAAAATGAAAGGAATGCCAAATGAATTTGGATGATAACGTTCATCTTGCACTGAATACTTATTACGACCGTCACTTTGATAAACAGGCGGTCAAAATATTGCCCGGTGAATATTACGTCACTACTGGTGATAAATTAATTGTCACAGTTCTGGGTTCCTGTGTTGCAGTTTGTTTGCGTGATAAATACACGGGTGTTGGGGGAATGAATCATTTTTTACTGCCGAACGATGGCAGCAATGAAACCGGTTTGTTAACAGAATCGGCGCGCTATGGTGTTTATGCAATGGAATTGCTGATTAACCATTTATTAAAACTGGGTGCCAATCGCAATCGATTCGAAGCAAAAGTCTTTGGTGGTGGCAATGTATTGCGTGGCATGACGGTGAATAATGTCGGCCAACGCAACGCAGAATTTGTTTTGGATTATTTGGCTAATGAAACTATTCCCGTCGTCGCAAAAGATTTGTTAGATGAGTTTCCGCGTAAGGTGTATTTTTTTCCTGACTCTGGAAAAGTCATGGTGAAAAAAATTAAATCTATCAATAACTCCACTATTGTTGATCGTGAAAGTGAATACCGTATGCGCGTCAAATACACGCCGAAATCAGGCGATATCGAATTATTTACATGATAGTGTTGGAGTGAAATATCATGTCTATTAAAGTATTAGTGGTGGATGATTCGGCCCTGGTGAGATCACTCCTGTCTGAAATTATCAATAAAGCTCCTGGATTGGAGTTGGTGGGTGCAGCACCTGATGCCTTTGTTGCGCGTGATATGGTTAATCAATTCCGCCCTGATGTAATTACGTTGGATGTAGAAATGCCGCGCATGGATGGCTTGTCGTTTCTTGAAAAATTAATGGCAGCAAGACCAACCGCTGTTGTTATGATTTCAACCTTAACGGAAGAAGGAGCTGATGCGACTTTGCGTGCATTGGAATTAGGTGCAGTTGATTTTTTACCAAAACCTAAATTAGGTGTTGCCGAAGGTATTCGTGAATATTCTGACTTGATTGTAGAAAAAATTTCGACTGCAGCAAAAATACGAGTCAAACCTTTGCAGCGAAAAGCATCGGTTGAAATTTCAGCTAATGAAAAAGTTTCATCCAAGCAATTACAAAGTACTGAAAAAATAATCGCCATTGGTGCCTCTACTGGTGGAACGGAAGCTATTAAAGATCTATTAATACAATTTCCATCCGCTGTTCCCGGTATTGTGATGACCCAACATATGCCACCCGGATTTACCCGCACTTATGCCGAGCGTTTAAATAAATGTACACGCTTGCATGTGGTAGAAGCCAAAGGTGGCGAAAGAATTTTGCCTGGTCATGCTTATTTAGCTCCCGGTGGTTATCACTTGGTTGTTGCGCGGAGTGGTGCCGATTATGTCGTGAAATTATCCGATGCCGAACCTTTACATCGTCATCGGCCTGCTGTTGATGTGATGATGGAATCGGTTGCCAAAGTCGGTGGTAAGAATGTGATTGGTGTCTTGCTAACCGGGATGGGCAAAGACGGTGCGCAAGGTATGTTGGATATACGCAATCAGGGCGGTTTTACATTTGCGCAAGATGAAGCCAGCTGTGTCGTTTACGGCATGCCTAAAGAAGCTGTTGCCATGGGTGGTGTGGATCAAACAGTTGAATTGTCAAAAATGGGAGAGGCCATTCTTGCTAAATTGAAAACTATGGGTGGCGGCAACCGTTTGTAATAGTTTTTTATTTGAGTGAATTTTCAATTAGTTCAAATAAACTTTCTGCTGCGTAACTTTGCGGCATAATGTTTTTGGCGGCCACCGATAGTTGGAAAGCACCTTCAATCGCCGCCATAATAATGCCCGCCATTTTTTTAATGGATTTCTTATCTTTGTCTGTTAATTCTTCTAATAAACTTTCAATAATTTTTTGCTGTTTTTTTAATGCCTCTTCATAAGCCTGACGAACTTCTTCCTGTCGTATGGCCTCAGTCCCTATTACCACCCAGGCGGCAACAAAAGCGCTGGTATCGGTTTCACCTTTGGCAAGGCGAGCGTCTATATAGGCTTTTAGTCGTTCTTTTGCCGATTGGGTATTGAGTAAGTTTTGCTGGTATCGTTGCATGGTTAATTGAGAGGATTGTTCAATTAATTCCAGTAGGATTTCCTGCTTATTTTTGAAGTGATAGTGAATTAGTCCTGGGGCGAGATTGGCTTTATCGGCAATAGCAGCGATAGTGGCTTTGGCATAGCCCTGGGTTGCCATGACTTCTAGAAACGCGCTGATGATTTCGTGACGCCTTTGTTCGGTATTGCTGGGTCTTGGCATTGTGATTTACCGGAGTGTGAATTTATCTGAATTCTAAAGTAATTTGGTTAAATAACCAAAATATTTCTTGACGATTATTTGTGTTTTAATTTAGTCTAATATTAATTTGGTTGATTGACCAAATTAATATTTGGCAGGAGATTAGTATGTCCACTTCACAGTCTATTGCAGTTTATGCTTTTTCAGCTGATCCCATTACCTATGGCCATATCAATATTGTTGAAAGAATGTCTCGTTGTTTTGAGCGTTGTATTGTTGGCATAGGGCGTAATCCGATGAAAAACTACAGTTTTTCGCTGGAAATAAGAAAACAATTGGCAACTCAAGCCTTAAAGCATCTGCCCAATGTTGAGGTCTTGGCATTTGATGGAATGATGGTGGATTTTGCTTATGAACAGGGAGCCAAAGTGATTATCAAAGGTGTTCGTAATGCAACCGATGTGGATTACGAACAGACCCTGCATTTGGTCGGGGTCAGTCAAGAAATGGGTATAGATACGCATTTATTATTTGCTGATCCAAAGTTGGCGCATGTGAGTTCGAGTGTGGTGAAAGCCATGCAAATTGAGCAAGGTTTTATTCACGATTATGTTCCGCCGGTTGTCAAAGCTGCCGTTGAAGCCAAAATTGCCAATCAATTAATTATCGGTGTGACTGGTTCAATTGCATCGGGTAAAACCAGTTTGTGTGCCGAATTAATTAAACAAGCAGAGGCTTTATCTATTCCTGCCCATCATATCAATATTGATCAAATTGCCCATGAATTATTAGAAGGAAAAACGATTGCAGCACCATTATTTGACGATATAAAAAATCAACTGTTGAATTTATTAGGGCAAGAAATTCTAGTCGATGGAAAAATGAGTCGCACGCTGATTGCCACCAAAATATTCAGTGATTCAACTTTATTGCGCCAGTTCAATCAGATACTGGAAAAGCCTATGTCGATGTTATTGCGTCGCAGTTTGAAAGCCAAGCAAGGAGTTATTTTGCTGGACAGTGCTTTGTTGTTGGATGTGGATTGGTTGCAACTAATTAATTATCGTTGTGTATTGTGTTTTGTAGAGGAAGATCTTCAGCGCATTAGAATGCAAGAAAGAGGTTATTCTGAAGAGCAGCAACAACAACGTTTAGGTTCACAGTTTTCCAACAGTGAAAAAGAACAGCAGATTATCCAGGCAATTGAAAAAACCGGTTATGGGAAATTGTGGAAAATGAATACCCAAAATTCTATAAGTGCGGATTTGTTAACCGACATTATTCAAGATTGCGAGGAGTGGCAATGGACAAAGTTTGCATAGACTATTTGCAGGACGAATGGAAAAAATTGCTTCCACTCACCAATCCTTTATCAGAAATCTATTGGGATCAGTTAATTGCTGCCTATTCTGAGTCCCATCGCTTTTATCATACAACCCAACATCTTTGTCATTTGATAGGGTTGTTGCGACAAGCTTCTGTTACTGATCCCTCCGTTTATTGGGCGAGTTTCTTTCACGATTATGTGTATATTTCAGGCCGACAAGACAACGAGGCTAAAAGTGCTGAAATAGCAAAAGTACAGATGCTTGAATTCAATATTGAATCGAAAATAGTTGATCGCTGTTGTGGGTTAATTTTGTTGACGAAAACTCATCTGTTGGATGATCAAGATTCAGCGGCCGCTGCTTTTTTAGATGCGGATATGGCGATTCTTGGAGCTCATGCAGAAGATTATGCAGTGTATGTCGACAATATCAAAAAAGAGTATGCTTCTATTCCAGAGTTTTTATTTAATCGGGGAAGAAAGAAGTTTGTTGAGGCTTGCTTGAATCGAAATCGTTTGTTTAATACAGAATGGTTTTTTAATCGCTTTGAAACACAAGCCAGAAAAAATCTGGCTTGGGAATTATCAATAATGTAATTATTTTTTCAAACCTTTACCGGTTGCAGCCCAATAAATGCCGCCGTAGATGTGTTCAAGAAAAAGAGTGTCAGAATAACTGGCTGCTGTATGGCCTAAAGCAGTATAAAAGGAACGACCGCCATCATATTCGTGATACCAAGCGATAGGGTGAAGTTTGCCCATACCCGTTCCGCTTTTGGCGCCCCAGGAAACAATTGGGTCAAAAGTTTTTTCATCAACTACCAGAATATAGTTCAAGCCTTTGGTATGTTCCGGGCCAAATTCATACCATTCGTCAGTCCATAAAAAACGATCAGGCATACGTTCCATGCCAGGAAATTTGCGGTTGGTCACTTGTAGCTCAGCGGTTTGAATTGCCGGGTGAATGTGAAAACTTCTACCGACTAGTTTAGTGTACCACCGCCAGTTGTATTCAGTGTCTGATGCGCTATGTATGCCAACAAATCCCTTTCCTGATCGAATAAATTTTTCTATCGCTGCTTTTTGTTCCGCATTAAATAAATCGCCAGTGGTAGAAAGAAAAACGATTGCTTGAAATTTTTCCAGATTTTTATCATTAAATACTTTAGGGTCTTCTTGCCAATCCAGCATAAAAAAGTGCTTTTGAGCCATGGTACGCATGGCGGCCACGCCTTCCAGTTGAGATTGGTGGTGAAAGCCTTGGGTACCGGTAAACAATAGAACATTAAATTGTTCGGCGTGAGCAGAGAGTGATACCAGCAAACTGGAAATAATGGCTAGGATGAATTTGACGCGAATAATCATATTGCCCTCGTTATTCTATTGCGGTTCAAGAGATTATGCAGAGTGCCCTATGCTGGAATTTCTGTCGATCTATAAATAGAAAGATCCCGAATCAAGTTTTGTAAATAGTCATAAAGAATCAGATTTCATTTAGGCAGGGTGACTGGTAGATTGAAACATCTTTTTCAAGGGCAATAATTTTCCTTTTTTCAATTGATATTCATCAATAGTTTTTGCACCGGACAGTTTGTCCGGTGCAGTTGCATATCAAGCTGCAACTTCTTGCTGGATTGCTTTTTTTGCATCCAATAAACTTTCATCTTTCTTGTGTGACATGTTTAAACCTTCTGCGTAGATAAAATGCAAATCTTTTAGACCAATAAGATTCAGAAAA